>NZ_MUES01000051.1:0-6311 GCF_001995745.1 Salinivibrio sp. ML323
TGAAGACTTTGTCTATCGCTGAAGACTTTGTCTATCGCCGCATTCGCGATGGGATCTTCCACGCGCGTAAAAACGGCCTCAGCGCGCCTTTAACCCCTAAAGCCGGCTTTGCCCACGGCCAAGCCTTGATTGATAAAATGGTCCGGTTAATCAAAGAAGAGTTTCATCACTTTGAGCAAGTGATTGAAATCATGGACGCACGCGGCATTCCCTATCAACCGTTAGAAGCAGGTCGCTACGCCAAAGGATTAATGCGCGCGGCACGTACTCACGAACCGGCAACCTTAGTCGATAAACTGATTATTGGCGCCTACATTGAAGCACGCTCCTGCGAGCGCTTTGCCAAAGTCGCCCCACACCTCGATGATGAACTACAGACGTTCTACATCTCGCTACTGCGCTCGGAAGCACGCCATTATCAAGATTACCTGACGCTTGCAGAAACCATCGCCGGCGAAGACATTCGCGACCGTATCCAAACCATCGGCGAGCGCGAAGCCGAGTTGATCCAAGCGCCCGACAGCCAATTCCGCTTTCACAGCGGCGCCCCTGCCTAACTTCTTATGGCAGCTTCTCTTTGTGGGGACAGGCACTTTTAGTTTTCGCCGGATACAAACACCTCTTGGTGACTGTCCTGGTAGTTTGCGCCTGTCCCCGTTGTTTACTAATCGGGACAGACGCCTTTAGTAACTAACCAATCTCACAGTTACAGTATTTCTTGTACTGTCACGAAAAACCAGGCCAGAAAAGATGATGGCTGTTCATTTATACAGTACCTTTTACATACACCCATCTACCAAAAGGGACTGACGATGACCAAAGCTCGCGCATCTTTAGTGAACCTAGCAGCAACACCCTATTACCATTGCGTCTCACGCTGCGTGCGCCGCTCTTTTCTGTGTGGCTATGACGCTCAATCGCAAAAAAGCTATGAGCATCGTCGCGCATGGATAGAAACGCGTTTGCTTACACTAGCCAAAGCTTTTTGCATCGATATCTGCGCTTACGCCATTATGAGCAATCATTATCACGTTGTCCTACATATCAATGCAAAAGCCGCCCAATCCCTGACAAATACCGACGTTATCGACCGCTGGCTAGCCTTTCACCAGGCTCCAGTACTCATCCAACGTTTTCGTCAGGGAGAATCTCTCTCCAAATCAGAGTACAAAGCGTGCTGTCGGATCATTGAGAGCTGGCGCGAGCGTTTGATGTCTGTCAGTTGGTTTATGAAGCTGCTCAATCAATATATTTCAGCGCAAGCGAACCGAGAAGATCAATGCACGGGGCATTTTTGGGAGGGACGCTTTAAAAGTCAGGCCTTGTTGGATGACAAAGCTCTTGCTGCGGCAATGGCCTATGTCGATTTAAACCCCGTGAGAGCAGGTATCGCCAAACAGCCCAAGTATTCGAATTACACATCGATAAAAAAGCGCGTTGAATCACTCGAGCAAAATAAAGCGACACCAGCAGGCTTATTCGCCTTTGCAGGAAATCCGAGGAAATCTATGCCCGACGGCATTCCGTTTCGGCTAATGGACTATTTAGCACTTGTTGAATGGACCAGCCACAAGGGACAAGAAAGGGGCTCAAATCAGCGGCTTCCCCTACTCACACGACTGAATATGTCGAATGAAACCTGGCTGACCACATGCGCTCATTTAGAGTGCGGAAATGTTGTAGGCTCACTGTCGAGTATCCAAGCCGTATTACCGACACTGGGCCTAAAGCGCATGACAGGCGTCATGATCCCAAATCGTTGAGGCTAGCACTAAAACACGCATCAATGCGTAAGGGAATCGTCATACTAGCCCGAAAATCTACCCTACCCAATAAGCCAGCACCATTATAAACACGAACAAAACACCTACCGCTTTTAAGAGCGGCTTTAGCCCTTTGGACCCACCTTCTGGGGACTGATTACAACATCCCATATTATCCCCTCATCGTTATTTCCCCAGGATAAACCCTCCAGTTACAGGAAGGTAAAGGCATGTTCGGGTTTTAAAGAGGTAAGATTTCATTAGAAATTTTACGAAATTTTACTAGGACAGGCATCTTAACAACGGCTTGCAGGTTACTAGTGGTGACTGTCCCGGATAAAGTAGATAAAGTAAAGCGACCGGATAAAGCGGATAAAGCGGATAAAGCGGATAAAGCGAAAAGTGTCTGTCCCACCAAAAGAAAAAAGACAAAACTCGTTTTTGAGATTAATTTTTTGTACGCTTAAACAATTAATTAATCACAACCTAGGCCAAGAATATGGAACTTCCACCGTCTGCGCAGGCGCTCCTTGAGGCTATCCAACACTACACGCCCATCACCGATATCAGCGCAGATCAACGTCAGTTGATAAATGGTTCACCAGAGTCTTTTATTACCGCGATACCGATTGGTCTATCGTTATCAAAGACATTCGACCAACGTCAAGAAGAGCTTTTTGTCGATTACTTTTCACAAATGGCCGATGACCTGCGTATTCATTCGCGTCGTCATGACATCACTGAAATCATCGATATCGCGAATAAAATCCTCACTCAAGCACTTGAGCTAGACGACGATCACATTAATCTGGTACTCGCCAGCGAAATCATCAAATGCATGAAACACCTTAAACTGCATGTTGACGATGCGATCATTGTGAAAGTGCGTGAACGCAGTCGGCAGGAGATCACTGAGCAACAAGAATACTTGGCACAAGACCCTGAAAAGGTTACCGAGAATCTTGTCGCTGACCTCAATAAATTTGGCGTCGACACCGGGCTTGCTTTTTGTCAATTCGTCAGTGGTGAACTTGTCTTTCTCACCAAGCAGGAAATTCAAGGATTGCTCACAATGATGAGCCGTCAACCTTGGTCAATTGATGCGCTTTTGCTTTTGAGCCTCAATGCCGATCCTAAGATCGCCAACACCGCAGCGAGTGTACTCAATAGCCTTCCAGCAAAAAAATGGAAGTCCCTTGGACAGCGCCAATATCTAACCCTGATCCAGCGCTTTGGTCACGATAGCGTAAAAATCCACCTGTCAGCATGGCAAAAATCAGCCATGCAATACAGCAAACAAGCAGAACAACATCAAGTGACCGAGCTTTACCTGTCCTATCCAGACGGCAACCATGCCATACTATTTAACGGACTGCTCATCGACCCAACGACTAAAAATGCACACGTATTCGGTGGCGTTTTTCGCTTAGGTTTCGGTTTAGTGGATAGCTATTTTGATACCAATCCCGTCGACACTGTGCAATATAAAAAAATGACCGCAGAAATGGACACCGCTGTCGACGTCGTTCAATGCCACCCCAATATATTGCGACACATACTTTGTTGGGCCCTGGACGAACAGCATGAGGTCCTCGATCCTGACACGCTACATATGTTGGCGCTTCTCCCGTCCCAATGGACCGAGCCGCAACCGTTCTCATTAGATAAACTCGCCTCCACGTGTGACTTCCCAGGAGAACATCCCGACGCGATAGCGCGAGGACATCGATCCAGCAAACTGTTAGTCAATACCCCATTGATAGAGACATGGACGATCGCTGAATCGATCGACCCAACGCTAGATACCATACGCAAAGTCCGGAACCGCCATTATCTCGAACACCCTGAACCCTATATCAAAGCACTCGCGTTGAGTGGGCTGATCACGCATTACAGCAATCAAGACAGCACACCGTTTTCACCGAGCAAACTATTTATATTTGCCGCGGCGTATGCGTTGCAAGCACCTGATCGTATGAGAAAAACCTTTCCGCTTTTCGACCAGCTCGCAGAGCTGAGTATGCAACAGCAAGCGGAATATCATCCGGTGGCACACAGCCCCCAGGAAATAGAACGTCCCCAAGGCATCGTACTGCACATTGAGCTTGATAATAGCCGCCCAAAAATCTGGCGCCGTTTTACCATTTCAAACGCCTTACCTTTTATCGCGCTACACGATTGCATTCAAGCCATTATGGGTTGGGAGCACCAACATCTTGCCATGTTTATCACACCCCTTGGTCATATTGACCTTGACGATGAATCCGACACTCAAGCGGCGTATTTACCCATTGGGGCAGCACTGCAAGACCCCGGAGACACCATCGCGTATGTGTATGATTTTGGTGATAACTGGCACCACACCATCACCCTTGAGAAACTGAATACCCGCAATTGCACGCAGCCTAAAGTCACGGCAGGCAATGGCGCCTGCCCACCAGAAGACTGCGGCGGTATAGATAGATACAAAAACCTACTCAAACTATCAAAACGCGCACCACTCAACGACGATGAGCAAGAGATCCTGAACTTCTTCAACATGCAGGATTGGGACGCAAAACACTTTGATAAAAACGAAGTGAATCAGAGATTAAAAGAAGAAGTGCCACCTATTTTCGACTAGCTACATCGTGGGACAGGCACTTTAGAGGGTACATCTTGGGACAGGCACTTTTAACTCTTTTAACTTTTGGTGCCTGTCCCACCAATGTTCTCACCAATGTTAAATGTTCTGACAAAAGTGCCTGTCCCACCAATGTTTTAAAGTGCCTGTCCCACCAATGTTTTAAAGTGCCTGTCCCACCAATGTTTTCAAAGTGCCTGTCCCGCCAATGTTTTCCAATGTTTTCTAATACGCTGTACTCAGAAATCTGGACTCTGTATCCTACTGGCTATAAACATCTATCAAGGACAACAACGATGTGGTATCTCATTTATTCGCAAGACGTCGAGAACAGCCTACCGCTACGCAAGCAAGCGCGTGACGCACACCTTGAACGCTTACACCAACTGGAAAAAGAAAACCGCTTGATGATTGCCGGGCCAAACCCTGCCGTTGACAGCGATGAGCCAGGCGAAGCTGGATTTACGGGCTCGACCGTTATTGCCTGGTTTGAGTCACTATCAGCCGCAAAGGCATGGGCCGACAAAGACCCTTATGTTGCCGCCGGCGTTTATGCAGAAGTGACCGTAAAACCGTTCAAAAAAGTGCTTCCGCAGGATCCAGCCTAATGCGATATGTAAAAATACTGATGATGGCCTGCCTGGGGCTAGTACTCAGTGCATGTAGCAGTACCCAGCATGACCAAGCCGCAGAAGCCGCAATCCAACGTGCCGACATGATTGCACAGCTACTGCCGATGGATATTGAAGGCTACTCACTGGTTCGAGCACGTGCGCAAGATGCCATCATCGAGCTGACGCTTCTGGATAAGAATGCCAAAAAAGCACCAGGAGAGCTCTTTTCCGGTTTAAAACGTCGTTATTGCCAAGATAGCGACATACGCAGTATGTTAGACAATGGTATTAGCTATACCATTTTGGTTCGCGATACCCGCGGCCGACAAATCCTCAATAACGCTATCAATGCACCCAGCTGTGCTAGCTAATTAAGCACCAAGGCTGCTCCCACTCCACCGGTAAGGCTGGCCACAACTCGCCTTTGCTCGGGGGCAGCACATAGCTGTAGTGCTTGGCTGGCTGATCATCGGCAAAACGACAGGTAAATTGCAGCCCATAAGCGTGTAAGTAGCCACGATCGGCAGGCTCGCCGCCATAGTAATCATCACCGATAAGCGGAGAGCCGATGCTTTTCATCGCCACGCGAATTTGATGGGTTTTGCCTGTGTAAGGCCGACAGAGAAAAAGTCGCCGCCCCTCACCGCCTGCAATAGAGATAAAACGCGTCCTCGCCGGGTTATCTTTGCTGGCAAGCAACTTCCAACTGCCTCGCCGACCTTTACCCATATCGCCGACAATCAATCCCTGTTTCTTACGCGGCTTTTTCGCACTTAATGCCAAATAGCACTTTTCTATCTCGCGTGACGCGAACAATCCTGAGAGGACAGACGCCGCATGAGAGGACGTTGCCAGCAGCAGCAAGCCCGACGTCATCTTATCTAAACGATGCACAAGGTAGACCTTCTCAACCCCAATATACGCCGCGACCGCAGGTAACAGTGCCGCTTCATCGGCCTCTTTCTGCACGCTAACGCCATGGTGCTTGTTGATCACCACAAAGTGTTGGTTTTGGTCGACAATTGAAAACATAACGAAGGGATTTACCGGTTGGTCATTGAGGAGAGGCATCATAACGACTTCCTCCTCAGCCCGCTAGAGCAATCATAAAAGTGCCTGTCCCCGATAGCCGCCCTGGCTAAAAGTGCCTGTCCCTGGTAGCTAACCGATCGTGACAGGCACTGTAGATAAAGGGCCTAGGCACTGCTTCTCGCTCTTCTCCGTACTCCCTTTTCCAAATCATACGTAGACTAGACAAGCATCAATGGCACCATTGGCTTAGGTCGGAAAAGCGCCAGCACGATGTAAGCC
>NZ_MUES01000052.1:0-5762 GCF_001995745.1 Salinivibrio sp. ML323
ACGCCAATGGTACCACCGACGTTAAAGGACGTTAAAGTTCGCGTAGGTCGGCATAAGCGCTAACTCGATCGTGCAAACTTGGTATGACTTTCGCCGCGCGCAGTGCAACTGGCGCCATCCGACATCGGAGCCAACTATTAACCCCTGATCGTGACAGGCGCCCGTTGGCAATGTCCCCTTATCCAACATCGTGCTGGGGCTTGTGTCACCTACGCCAATGGCACCACCGACGTTAAAGTTCGCGTGGGTCGGCATAAGCGCTAACTCGATCGTACAAACTTGGTGTGATTTGCACCGCGCGCAGTGCAACTGGCGCCAGTTGCACTGCGCCATCCGACATTGAGGCCAACGATTAACCTCGATCGTGACAGGCGCCCGTTGGCAATTTCCACATATCCAACACCGTGCTGGGGCTTGTGTCACCTACGCTGCCTGTGCGGCAGTGAACTTCGGGCGCGTCCGTTGGCCGTGGCTGCACATTTTCTAAGCTGCCTGTGCGGCAGTGAACTTTATTAAGATAAAACCAAACATGAATATTATTTTCTAAGCTGCCTGTGCGGCAGTGAACAACACCAAAATCGGCAATGACGGATTTTGGCCTTTCTAACCTGCCTGTGCGGCAGTGAACTCCACGGCTCGCCGTGCCAGTTCAAACAGCGATTTCTAAGCTGCCTGTCCGTAGGTCGGACAAGCGCTAACTCGATCGTACAAGCTTGGTGTGATTTGCGCCGCGCGCAGTGCAACTGGCGCCAGTTGCACTGCGCCATCCGACATTGAGGCCAACGATTAACCTCGAGAGGCCAACGATTAACCTCGATCGTGACAGGCGCCCGTTGGCAATGTGCATCTATCCAACACCGTGCTGGGGCTTGTGTCACCTACGCCAATGGTACCACCGACGTTAAAGTTCGCGTAGGTCGGCATAAGCGCTAACTCGATCGTGCAAACTTGGTATGACTTTCGCCGCGCGCAGTGCAACTGGCGCCATCCGACATCGGAGCCAACTATTAACCCCTGATCGTGACAGGCGCCCGTTGGCAATTTGCACCTATCCAACACCGTGCCGGGGCTTGTGTCACCTACGCCAATGGTATCATCGGGCCAAAAGTGGCTGTTCCGATAACCAATGTAAGCCAATAACATCACCGACGTTAAAGTTCGCGTAGGTCGGCATAAGCGCCAACTCGATCGTACAAACTTGGTGTGATTTACGCCGCGCGCCATCCGACATTGAGGCCAACGATTAACCTCGATCGTGGCAGACGGCCAGGTCGTTAATCTTCTCTAAGCTGCCTGTGCGGCAGTGAACGTCAGGGTGCTGCCGACTTCTTTTGTTTCATCTTTCTAAGCTGCCTGTGCGGCAGTGAACGTTGAGGGATTTGGGGTCGGTAAATTTCCACATTTCTAAGCTGCCTGTGCGGCAGTGAACGAGCAAGTGATCAAAATGCTTGCCGTGTTGGATTTCTAAGCTGCCTGTGCGGCAGTGAACAATCCAGTCAATATTACTGTCAACGTTTAGCGTTTCTAAGCTGCCTATGCGGCAGTGAACGCGACCGTGCGCACCCGGATCGGTGTGCTCACTTTCTAAGCTGCCTATGCGGCAGTGAACCGCAGAATCTGCAAGCGTACGCGCTGGCGGAATTTCTAAGCTGCCTATGCGGCAGTGAACGCAATGTGCAGTTTTTTACGCCAAACCAGACTTTTCTAAGCTGCCTATGCGGCAGTGAACGTCTGACAGGTCGGCCGCTTGGTCTTCGGTCATTTCTAAGCTGCCTATGCGGCAGTGAACGTAAAGATCGCTTTCGCCCTGAAGAGGTTGAATTTCTAAGCTGCCTATGCGGCAGTGAACCCTGTCAACTAGGGCTGAAAGTTTTTCAGAAATTTCTAAGCTGCCTATGCGGCAGTGAACGGAATGTCCGAGCCGTCCGCCACACGGTAAACTTTCTAAGCTGCCTATGCGGCAGTGAACTGTTTTAGATAAATAAACTATTAACCGTTATATTTCTAAGCTGCCTATGCGGCAGTGAACCATAAAAATAAGCGCAATTATAGAAAAAATAATTTCTAAGCTGCCTATGCGGCAGTGAACGTATGCTTTACACTCATACAAACACCTATAACTTTCTAAGCTGCCTATGCGGCAGTGAACCGCTGCGCGAACTGCTCAAAATCGCTCTTTTGTTTCTAAGCTGCCTATGCGGCAGTGAACGATGATCTGGTAGGTATCTGGCCGATCTCGACTTTCTAAGCTGCCTATGCGGCAGTGAACCGATAGTCGTTCCAGTGATCGCGATGCAGTTTTTTCTAAGCTGCCTATGCGGCAGTGAACAGAGGGCGGACTATGACAAACCAAGTGCCGCATTTCTAAGCTGCCTATGCGGCAGTGAACACCACGTCAACAAGGACAACGGCGTGATCGGAGTTTCTAAGCTGCCTATGCGGCAGTGAACTTGCTCGTGAGTTCCTGAATATCGAGCTCACGTTTCTAAGCTGCCTATGCGGCAGTGAACCCGCAGCCAAGGACTCCCCCCCATGAGCCAATTTTCTAAGCTGCCTATGCGGCAGTGAACTGCATCTTGATGTGACTGACCAAATGATACACTTTCTAAGCTGCCTATGCGGCAGTGAACTCCCATTGAACAGCGTCTTGCCGTTCGTGAATTTTCTAAGCTGCCTATGCGGCAGTGAACCAGAATCGCTTGATTTTGACTATGAAATTGTGTTTCTAAGCTGCCTATGCGGCAGTGAACGGACACTACTTACCAATCTCAGACAGACTACTTTTCTAAGCTGCCTATGCGGCAGTGAACGAAGAGCTCGACGAAATGCACCAGCTTTTTGTTTTCTAAGCTGCCTATGCGGCAGTGAACGTAACGTGTCTTTTTACTGGCACCGGCCTCAATTTCTAAGCTGCCTATGCGGCAGTGAACGAGTAGAGGCTAAACTACACGAACAGTATTTGTTTCTAAGCTGCCTATGCGGCAGTGAACTTTTTGCTTCACTGGATTTCTGAGCGCTTAGGTTTCTAAGCTGCCTATGCGGCAGTGAACTGAATGACCTGATTTTGAATGGTATTTTCAGTTTTCTAAGCTGCCTATGCGGCAGTGAACCACCCATTCAAGATTTGCTTTCCATTCTGCATTTTCTAAGCTGCCTATGCGGCAGTGAACCAGGTCAACCAAGCAGTTGTGCTTGACGACTATTTCTAAGCTGCCTATGCGGCAGTGAACCACAAGCTGGCCGTTAATGCGGTCTGTCTTGCTTTCTAAGCTGCCTATGCGGCAGTGAACCTACACTATTAGCTGATAAAGCTCTCGCGCGCTTTCTAAGCTGCCTATGCGGCAGTGAACTCGACCAGCAAAAAGCATACGCAACCGCGGCAGTTTCTAAGCTGCCTATGCGGCAGTGAACTCGAGTCAACAATACAAACGGGGTTTCCTTATTTTCTAAGCTGCCTATGCGGCAGTGAACATGCTTGAGCGTGTCGCGTAATTCGCTGATTTTTTCTAAGCTGCCTATGCGGCAGTGAACGTCTAGTTCAACAAAATCCGGGGTTTCCTTATTTTCTAAGCTGCCTATGCGGCAGTGAACTCACCGCTTCTTGGAACAAATCCTCGAAATAATTTCTAAGCTGCCTATGCGGCAGTGAACCACCGAGGAACGCAAGGTAAAAGACATCGGCCTTTCTAAGCTGCCTATGCGGCAGTGAACTATAGAATAACCTAACAATCATCTGTTACAACAGGCCGTTAGGATAAAAATCGTCTTTTACCCTTGTTAAAAATCGCTTTCCGTAACGCTTTGTATTTATTGTTTATTTTTGAACAGCCAAAAAAGAAGGGTCGCAAGGGTATCAACTTATCACATATGTTGAAGCAGAGCCGTCTTAAGTCACGCCAGATGTGCCAGTTCTAAATATATTGCAAGGCGCGACATTTTGTCGCATATTAACCAGTGAAGATTTATAGACGAGGTAATGAATCATGCCAACCAGTGTACGGTTAGATGATGAGTTTGTGTCAGATGTAAAAGTGCATGCAGAAGCTGAAATGCGCTCTGTGCCCAAGCAAATTGAATACTGGGCAAAAATCGGGAAAATCATGACTGAGAACCCTGATTTACCCTATAGCTTTGTGCAAGAAGCCCTGATTGCATCTGAAGAAGTCAAACTTGGTAAGTTAAAACGTTATGAGCGACGGACCCCACGACAATCAGATTGATGTTTTCGTCTCTCGTGTTTTTGAAAAGCAGATGAACAAGTTGTCCGAGGCGCAGTGTGAAGTGGTCGAGGACGAGATAGACAGAATCATTGAAGATCCCACGCTTGGCACCCAGAAAAAAGGCGATCTGTCTTATCTTTGGGTGCACAAGTTCAAGCTCGATAGGCAAGAAGTGTTACTTGGCTACGCTTGGATTGAAAACAAACTCGAGCTCTACCTGCTTAACATTAGCTCGCACGAGAACTTCTACGCGACGATGAAAAAGCGTGGAAAAGCGGATTTAAAGATCATTGGTGAACCGCCAAATCGACGTTAGTGACAGTGAATGAAAATCCGAAACCCAACGAGATCACTTTCCCTTTCTATGCCGCCTATACGTAACTCGGCATAAGCGCCAGCTCGATCGTGCAAACTTGGTGTGATTTGCACCGCGCGCAGTGCAACTGGCGCCAGTTGCACTGCGCCATCCGACATTGAGGCCAACGATTAACCTCGATCGTGACAGGCGCCCTTTGACAGTTATCACATATCCAACACCGTGCTGGGGCTTGTGTCACCTACGCCAATGGCACCACCGACGTTAAAGTTCGCGTAGGTCGGCATAAGCGCCAACTCGATMGTGCAAACTTGGTATGATTTGCGCCGCGCGCCATCCGACATCGGAGCCAACTATTAACCCCTGATCGTGACAGGCGCCCGTTGGCAATGTGCATCTATCCAACACCGTGCTGGGGCTTGTGTCACCTACGCCAATGGTATCATCGGGCCAAAAGTGGCTGTTCCGATAACCAATGTACGCCAATGGCACCGCCGATATTAAAATGGTGTGTAGGTCGGACAAGCGCCAGTGCGATGTCTGTCATGTATTACCCAAGCGGACTGAAGGGGCCAAAAGTGGCTGTTCCGATAACCAATGTACGCCAATGGCACCGCCGATATTAAAATGGTGTGTAGGTCGGACAAGCGCCAGTGCGATGTCTGTCATGTATTACCCAAGCGGACTGCGCGCCTCCGACATCGAGGCCAACGATTAACCTCGATCGTGACAGGCCCCCGTTGGCAATGTGCACCTATTCAACACCTTGCCGGGGCTTGTGTCACCTACGCCAATGGTATCATCGGGCAAAAAGTGGCTGTTCCGATAACCAATGTAAGCCAATAACATCACCGACGTTAAAGTTCGCGTAGGTCGGCATAAGCRCCAACTCGATCGTACAAGCTTGGTGTGATTTTCACCGCGCGCCATCCGACATCGTCGTTAAAATTGGCACTGATCGTGACAGGCGCCCGTTGGCAATTTGCACCTATCCAACACCGTGCYGGGGCTTGTGTCACCTACGCCAATGGTATCATCGGGCCAAAAGTGGCTGTTCCGATAACCAATGTACGCCAATGGCACCGCCGATATTAAAATGGTGTGTAGGTCGGACAAGCGCCAGTGCGATGTCTGTCATGTATTACCCAAGCGGACTGCGCGCCTCCGACATCGAGGCCAACGATTAACCTCGATCGTGACAGGCCCCCGTTGGCAATGTGCACCTA
>NZ_MUES01000053.1:0-3031 GCF_001995745.1 Salinivibrio sp. ML323
CATTCGAGCGGCTCCCTAATAGTTAACAATATTTTATGCTCAAAGCCATTTATCAGACTCGATAGCCTTTCTATTTTTTTTTGCCACCTACCACTTTTATAACCGAACAATCCATCGTAATCAGACGTAAGCCATTCATCTGATATTAAAAACCTTCCTTTAGTTAATTCAGACGATATGCTGTCCCGCACTTCATTAAGAGTATATTTTTTACTCCCAAAGCAAAAGCCACAAACTTTCTCATATAGATCTCCATTTCCTACAAAGCTACCACTTTGTCGTCCATGGTATAAAATCCCCTCTAGGTTAGGGAAAACACTTTTCTGTAAGCTGGTTGTAGCTGTTTTGTGCAAACCTATGTGTATCAAAATTTCACTCATAAAAATACCTCGAAAGACAGTGGACGCCAAGGGAAACGCATGAACATCCCCGTCATGAAAGGCTTCTCAGCACGGTCTCTAGGTACTCTTGGTCCATACGCGCACATCATTCGCGTGCGCTGAATGCCGGCTTTAAAACTCTTTTCTTGCTTTAATAAATTCAAAACCATTTGCCTTATTCGTGCAAAAACTTCCGCTCGGTCATCGACTCTTATTCGGAAAACATCTTCTTTTAATCCAACATCAAGTTGCCAATGCATTGATTCAATTAACCGCATCACGAAGCTCTCCCCCGGTGTCAGGATAGTTGTCCAGATATTGAATCGCCCTAAAATCCAGCTATGGAGGGCTAATGGAGGACACTATGCCGAGCACGGAAAACGCATGAACATCCCCGTCATGAAAGGCTTCCCAGCACGGTCGCCAGGTACTCTTGGTCCATCGCGCACATCAGTCGCTTGCGTTGAATCCCGGCTTTGAAACTCTTCTCTTGCTTTAATAAATTCAAAACCATTTGCCTTATTCGTGCAAAAACTTCCGCTCGGTCATCTATCCTAATTCGGCAGGCATCTTCTTTTAATCCAACATCGAGTTGCCAATGCATTGATTCAATTAATCAGTGCGAGCGAGTGGCATCATGAAGCTCTTTCGCTGTCAGTGCTTTTGAGCTTATATAATAGCGAACTGAAATATCTGACTCTTCAGCGTGTTTTCCTTCTTGTCTAACACTCACCATGATACCCATCGTTTTTAACTCAGGCCAATCATAAGCCAAATCACCTAATACTGTAGTGGTCAAGAAAAACTGGCCACCGGTTTATAGTTAATCCAGTATTTTTCCTCTGCCAGGTTCGGACTCATACCGCTATTATGCTGATGTGGCCTAAGTTGGCTGTAATACCCGATTAAATATTTCAGTATATGCGCTTGAGCCTGCGAAAATGAACGGTAACCATAAGTCGGTACCCATTCTGTCTTCAAACTTCTGAAAAAGCGCTCCATTGGCGCGTTATCCCAGCAGTTACCTCGGCGGCTCAAGCTTTGCTTTATTTGCCGTTTCCAGAGTGTCTGACGGAACTTACGGCTCGTATAATGGCTACCCTGATCACTATGAAACATCACCCCTTTAGGGCGTCCACGGCTCTCATATGCCATTTTCAATGCGTTACTGGTTAACGTGCTGTCTGGTGACAACGACATTGCCCAGCCAACCGGTTTTCGTGCAAATAAATCAATAACGACAGCCAGATAAGCCCATCGACTGCCGGTCCAGATGTATGTGACGTCACCACACCAAACTTGATTTGGTGCTTCAACGTTAAACTGTCGGTCTAAATGGTTTGGTATTTCAACATGTTCATCGCCTGTCTTCTTGTATGTATGGCTGGGTATTTGGCAGCTCACTAAACCAAGCTTCTCCATCAGTTTACTGGCACGATAGCGGCTCAGCGGAACATCTTGATCCGTCGCCATTCGCGCAATACTACGCGCGCCAGCAGAGCCTTCACTGTCGCTAAAGAGCTTCTTGACCTTGGCTTCTTCCATGACTTTTTGGGCACATATCGGCTTTTTTGAACGTTGTTGCCAGTGACGAAAGCTGCTGCGATGTACGCTAAATACCTGGCACAGCTTATTAACTGGATAGCTCGTCTTGAGTTTCTCGATTATCGAGAATTGTTCAGAGAGTCGGACATCAAGAGAGCGGTAGCCTTTTTTAAAATGTCATTATGCTCCTCAAGGCGCGCCAGCTTTTTCTTTAGCTCCCGAATTTCAATTTGCTCTTGTGTGATGGGGGAAGCATGAGGCGTAACGCCTTGTTGCTCCTGTCTCAGTTGCCTTACCCACTTATCCATGGTGGATTTGCCCACGCCCATGGCAGTAGCTGCTTCGATAATCGTGTAGTTTTGTTCGAGAACAAGCTCGGCGGCTTCACGTTTAAATTCCGCGCTGAAAGTACGTCTTGTGCGTTTGGTCATGGTTTCACCTGTCATGCGATGAGGCGTATATTAACACCTCTAATCAGGTGGCCAAATTCACTATGCCACTACATACACTTAAATCAGTATTGATGAGTGCACATCGTGYTTCTAAACGTCCATGCGATTTCTCTTGTGATGAATCCGAGATTCCGCAGCTATTTTTAGATTTTATTTCGCCGAAGATGCCGACACGTTCGTAACAATTGAGAAATCATGCTGACTTTTAGGCACTAGCAAAAAGGAATGTGATTTTTGATGACGAGTCACGTTTAACCTCCTGATAGTAGATGAAACACAGTTTAACCGATTGTTGATATCAGAAACCAACTTGTATAGCCACCACTGAGTGACCTAGCCACTCGATACGTGATGGGCGTCACGTAATTTATTAGATAATTAGGTGCGGAATGACGGGAGTAACACTGCTTTGATACGATCGCGCACTCGCCCATCACGAGTCGTCCCATGTTGGCGGTCGAGTTCAAGCTTCTGCTGTTTGGTTAAAGTCACTTTCATAGGTAGGAATCATGATCCTGTTTCTACGTAAAATCAAGCATCTTCAATGATCACAGGTATATACTTTTCTCAATTATAGACCGAGAGGATTACTGACACTCAATCATTTTTCATATTTTATTATTCCTAAATATAATTCATCCATCTATTTTGAAC
>NZ_MUES01000054.1:0-2816 GCF_001995745.1 Salinivibrio sp. ML323
ACTCTAACCTCATTTTAATGAGTAATATTTTACTCTAAAGTTGCAAAAAACGTTCATTACGAGTAGTATTTTACACATTATTAAGCGGAGGGATAGAAGATGGAAGCGCTCAACGGGCTAGCGTTGCGAGGCGTTCCCGAACAAATCTTGGAGATGCCAGCGATTGGATTTAATCATCTGTCACAAAAGCTCGCCAACTGGGGGCTTTTATGAATAAGCCAAGTCATAAAGAGTCTGTACAAGATGTGGTCGCTCGCCTGAGGGCAAACCGCAGCCACCGACAGAGCACAAAAGAGGGAGAGGCCGCTCATTCGAGCAACGACCAACCACAATGTAACTCGCCAACGCGAACGAAAGCCTCAAAAAACACCCTGGCTGTCAGTGCCGCAGAGCGTAAAACCGAAGCGAATAAAATCATCAAACGCCTATTGTTTGGTGAGTTAACCCAAGGCCAAGCGTTAAAAAACTTGCGTGTCACTATTCTGGGACTTAAGCAGGATGTGTTCGCAAAACTTGTTGGCGTCTCAAGAAAAACACTCTCCGATATCGAGAATGATCGAGGCAGCTACAATACGGAGGTGCTCAATAAGGTATTCAAACCATTTGGCTTACAGGTCGGGCTGCTCCCCTCTTCTCCCGACACGCTAAGATCGCTACTTACGGAGCGTGAAACGGATTGAGAGTGCCGTACCAAGACGCGTTAGATGCTGCGCAAAAACAAATAGCAAAAACCAAACAGCAAAAAACCGCCACGAGGGCGGTTTTTTAAATGATGGCGGTGAGAGAGGGATTCGAACCCTCGATACGTTGCCGTATACACGCTTTCCAGGCGTGCTCCTTCAGCCACTCGGACACCTCACCATATTGTGTGTTACGCGAGCTATTTATTGTGGGTAGTTGACCTACCCGCTGTCGCGTTAACGGGGCGTACTATAGAGAGTTGCTGCTTTGCGGTCAAGCTGTTGGTGATGGCTTTGGGTTTAAATGGCTATTCCATCACCAAAAGCATCACTATGTCTGGAAAAACTGAGTTAACTCCCCCCGATTAAGTCATCAACGTGTTGAGCAACGACTGATGTGCGATGGAAGCAACCACACCTGAAAGCTGTTAAACTCTTGCCATATACCAAAATGCAAATAAGAGTGTTATGACATTATCAGACTTTCTCACCCAGCATGCCGATAGCGAGCAGCTACTTAACGAAATGCAAACTCGTGGTGTCGTCACCGCGATGGCGGCCGCTCCTCATGTTATTAGCCCTAGCGAGTGGCTTCCTGTGATGTGGGGTGGCGAGGAACAAGCGCCGTTTGAGAGCCATGAGCAGTTTGAGCAGTACGCCAATCTGATTGTGGATATTTGGAATGAACAGCGCCAACAGTTGTTGGAGAAAACTTGGCAATGGCCGGAAGGCTGTTTGCTGGATGACGCTGAAATTGTCAACCAAGCGACGCGCGATTTCGCCGAGGGGTTGTTGCAWGGCTGGAGCCTGACCCGTGATGACTGGGAAACGCTGATGCCGGAAAACACTGATGGTAATGCCCTACTCGGTGGCGTAGTGCTGTCTATCAGCTTGCTTTACGATCCAGAAACCGCCCTTTCTACCATGGAAGCCCAAGGCGCAGAAGAGTTGGCACAGTTTGAGGAAATCTTCAACGCCATGCCAACTATGTTGTGTGGCCTCACCCACCACGGCGCGGCACTGGCGGAGGATGCGGGGTAAACAGCCAGAGGTATCATTGGGGACGATGACACAAGCCCCGGCACATTGTTGGATATGTGCACATTGCCAACGGGCGCCTGTCACGATCGGTGTCAATTTTAACCACGATGTCGGATGGCGCGCGGCGGAAATCACACCAAGCTTGTGCGATCGAGGAGGCGCTTATGCCGACCTACGCCTGGTTTATATATCGATGATTCCATTGGCGACGATGACACAAGGCGTTAATATTTAACATCGATGGTGCCATTGGCGTAGGTGACACAAGCCCCGGGACTTTGTTGGATATGTGCACATTGTCAACGGGCGCCTGTCACGATCGACGCCAAATTTAACATCGGTGSCAAATTTGGCCGCCAATGTCGGAGGCGCGCTTTGGCTTGGGTATTCATGATTAACACCGCACCGGCGCTTGTCCGACCTACGCCTGGTTTATATATCGGTGGTTCCATTGGCGACGGTGACACAAGCCCCGGCACATTGTTGGATATGTGCACATTGCCAACTGGGCGCCTGTCACGATCGACGCCAAATTTAACATCGGTGCCAATATTTGACCGCCGATGTCGGAGGCGCGCTTCGGCTTGGGTATTCATGATTCACACCGCACTGGCTGGTGCCATTGGCGTAGGTGACACAAGCCCCGGCAAGGTGTTGGATATGTGCACCTTGTCAACGGGCGCCTGTCACGATCAATGCCAGTATTTGATCGCCAATGTCGGATGGCGCGCGGCGGAGATCACGCCAAGCTTGTGCGATCGAGAAGGCGCTTATGCCGACCTATGCATACTTTAACGTCAATGATTCCATTCACGATCGGTGCCGAATTTAACCGCCAATGTCGGATGGCGCGCGGCCCACATTGTGATAATTATTGGCATCGTGCTGGCGCTTATGCCGACCTACGCCTGGTTTATATATCGGTGGTGCCATTGGCGACGATGACACAAGCCCCGGCACATTGTTGGATATGTGCACATTGCCAACTGGGCGCCTGTCACGATCGACGCCAAATTTAACATCGGTGCCAATATTTGACCGCCGATGTCGGAGGCGCGCTTCGGCTTGGGTATTCATGATTCACACCGCACTGGC
>NZ_MUES01000055.1:0-2691 GCF_001995745.1 Salinivibrio sp. ML323
CCATTTATGCATTTCGTTTCCATTAGAGACATTCGCAAAGAGGGTAAAGTTGAACATACCTTATCAGATATTATTTTGATAACTATTTGTGCGGTTCTTTCTGGTCATGATACCTGGAAAGGAATTAGTGATTATGGGCGAAAGCAGCGTGATTTTTTATTACGTTTTGGCTTCTCGGGTAWAGCACCACCATCTGCAGATACTATTGCAAGAGTGATGGGAACCTTCAGAAGCATTATAAAAAGCCTTTATAGAATTGATGAAATCGTGTCATGAACTAACAGATGGTGAAGTCATTGCCATTGATGGAAAAACACTGAAAGGATCGTATAACAGAGCAACAGACCAAGCTGCAATTCATATCTGATGGCTCCCCACTTCTTACATAGAAGAATCAGTGAGATAGGGTGAAAAAGGTAGGCAGATCCATGATAATCGGCGATGATGGGTCACCACAACACAAAAGCGCTAACCATCATGAATCTAGCCAGTATTCTACACTCTTTTTTCCTCATGTCCGAGTTCTCTGGCATCAAAGATAAACGACGCATCAACGCTGTCCTCGATTGCACCGATGCCTTGAATGGTAGTGGCACACTGACGTTAACCGGAGTCGGTCGCGGTATGAAGCGTACACAAACCAGGGTTAAGCACAGTATCAAGCGGGCGGGTCTGCCGCCTATTGGGCAACCGACATCTTCAGCGGGAAAGAGCGAGTGTCTATACCTTCGTGAGTCACTTTTTACTCAGGAACATTCAGCATCCAATCATTATTGTGGACTGGTCCCCGGTAAACCATGTCGATAAACAGATTATTCGGGCAACGATCCCTGTAGGAGGAAGAGCATTTACCCTCTATGAAGAAGTTCATCCAGAGAGCCAACTTGCTTCTTCGGAGATTCATAAGGCATTTATTCGCCGCCTAGCGATGATGATCCCTGAAGGAGTGATCCCCATCGTCACTACCGATGCTGGGTTTAAAGTGCCGTGGTTCAAACCTATAGAAGAGCAAGGTTGGTATTGGCTCGGCCGAGTCCGAGGTAACAGCCATATCCAGGTTGGTGGCCAATGGCATGAAGCCGATAGACTGTTCGGACAAGCCCAACTTAAACCGCGTCAGTTAGGCGCTGCAAGACTCACAAAACAACATAAGCATGCATGCCAGGCAGTGCTCTACCGGAAGAAGCTTAAAGGCCGAAAAGCGAAGAACTGGAGTGGCTCACTTAAACGAGATACCGCCAGTCGTGTCCATGCAAAAGGAGGAAGAGAGCCCTGGCTGTTAGTCTCGAACCTACCTGAAGACAGCTGGGGCGCTGAACGCCTTGTCGCGTTATATACACAACGGATGGCTATCGAAGAAGGGTTTCGAGATACAAAGAACGAGCGATTTGGTTTATCACTTAACTTTAGTGGTAGCCATTGCCCTAAGCGGATTGAGATCTTATTGCTGATTGCGATGCTGAGTCAATTTGGTCTTCTCATTCTGGGAAAGGTGGGTTACATGAAAGGTTACTATAGAGACTTTCAGGCTAATACCATTCGAACCCGCCGGGTTCTGTCCTATTTTTTCTTGGGTAGGGAGCTGATTGGACGAAAAGGATATGAGTACAGAGTACGGGATCTGGCTTTAGCGCTTGGAGGGCTGAAGGCAATGGCAGCGGGAGAGCTCAGGTGAAAAAAGTGGGGATCCCTCAGTACCCGGAGACCGTGCTGGGAAGCCTTTCATGACGGGGATGTTCATGCGTTTTCCGTGTGTGCACTGATTAATACCGATTTAAGTGTATTAGGTGATTTGGCTTATGATTGGCCTGAATTAAGAACGATGGGCCTCTTGGTGAGTGTTCGACAAGAAGGAAAATACGCCGAAGAGTCTGATTTTTCAGTGCGCTATTATATAAGCTCAAAAGCACTGACAGCGAAAGAGCTTCATGATGCCACACGCTCGCATTGATTAATTGAATCAATGTACTCTCAACTCGATGTTGGATTAAAAGAAGATGTTTGCCGAATAAGAGTCGATGACCGAGCGGAATTTTTTGCATGAATAAGGAAAATGGTTTTAAACTTATTTAAGCAGGAGAAGAGTTTCAAAGCCGGCATTCAATGCAAGCGAATGATGTGCGCAATGGACCAAGGTACCTAGCGACCTTGCTGGGAAGCCTTTCGTTATGTGGGTGTTCATGCTTCTCCGTACAGGCGAGACTGTTTCACTTCGCGGTTGAATCCGCAGGATCCTATATTTCTATGGTAAATAATAACTATGATAAATAAAAAAGTTTTTGCTCAAGGCGGCTTAGGGAATCAGCTTTTTCAATATTCTTTCTTTCTTCATATGTGCCAAAAATATGGAAAAGAAAACTGTACGTTCGATATGGGAAGAGTGGTTTATGACGGTCAACACAAAGGAATTAACCTTGAGCAGTTAATCGGTAATAATTTTGCTGGGCTTTGTTGCTCAAAAAATGATCAGCTTTCCTTTTTAATAAATGATAAGCTTCAATCCAGACTCATCAGATGGACACTACGATTTTTTAATATTCGGACTTTACCCAATTCATTTTATGATTATGATGCAAAGACATCGTACTCTCAGATTGACTTTCGTAAAGAAAAATTTATTGGTTATTTTCAATTTGTAGAGTCAGCAATTTTTAGTAAGGCATTAATTGAGGATTTGATTCTGAAACAACA
>NZ_MUES01000056.1:0-3793 GCF_001995745.1 Salinivibrio sp. ML323
TCCTTCGAGTGGCCGTCGGGCAACTGAAGAATAATTGATTTACCAAACTCCAGAATTGTATGTGATATTTTTGTATTTGGAATCATCGCTTTGCCTGATTTCAGCTAACGCCTCAAGAAGAGGCGCCAGATTGCTGACGAACCCCGCCTTTTTAGGCGGGGTTCTTTTTGATAAGCGGCCGTAGGCCGCGATCGCGATATTTTTTGTTAGAGAGTGGTCGCTACCGACCAACGCCCAAATTGGCGGATAGAAGCCAGTATTTGCCTTATATCCGCCATATTAAAGCCGCATTTTCTTAGATAGCTCACCACTAACGCTATCTTCTTGATGTTTTGAGCAGCCGCCGCCAGCCAGCATTGCATTTGCACATTTGCAAGCCCTCGGAAGCGTGCGTAGCGATGTCCATGATGCTGCTTRGCGTCGGCGAAGCTTCGCTCCACAGTCTCACTTCGTCGCTTGTATATCTTTTTGCCATAACGAGACAGTCGCATTTCATTGGCACGCTCTACTGCATCAGTGTAAAGATGACGCGTGATGACCTTTTGCATGGTCTTACTTTGCGTACAGTCGTTTCTAACCGGACAGAACGCACACTGCTTTGGGTCTGAGTGATAAGTACGATAGCCGGCTCTTGTGGTTGTTTTATAGATAAGCGTTTGCCCTTTGGGGCAGCGATATGTGTCGGTTTTYTTATCGTAAGTGAAGTGTTTTTTCTTGAACGTRTTCTTCGTTCGAGAAGGGCGACGATAGCCGAACACGCCAAGAATRCTGCGACGCTCTAAGGATTCGGCAACCGGTGCCGTGAAGTAGCCAGCATCGATGCCCACGGCGATAGGATTGAGGTTAAATTGCGCGAGTGTGTGGTCAAGGCGACGGATATACGGTTGTGAGTCGTTGACATTCCCTGGGGTTGTATACGTATCAACGATGATACCGTGCTTGCCATCAACGGTCCTATGGTCAAGATAGAAGAAGCCTTGGGGCTTATTATCTCTGGTCATAAAACCACTTTCAGGGTCAGTCGTACTCACTTTTGTGTTTTTGACGTCCGTCTTTAATGGCGCGTCCTTGAACGGCTTTTTTCCTTCTGCTTTGCGGTCACTGACGATGTCTTCATCCAACATCTCTAGGTAAGCGCCGGCGCTTACCGGGCGCAGTTTATTCACATGCTTATTTTTGTTCGCACTGGCTTTAAGGTGYGTRCTRTCGGTATACARCTCTTGCCCTGCGACTAAGCCCTTCTCCATGGCTTGAACCACAAYATGGTTGAATATGCGTTCGAAGACATCCGTGCCATTAAAGCGACGAATACGATTTTGGCTCAGCGTAGACGCATGRATGACCTTCTCTGTCAGCGACATACGCAAGAACCAACGATAAGCAACGTTGACTTCAATTTCTTTAACAAGCTGACGCTCGCTTTTGATGCCGAAGAKATAGCCAAGCAGGATRATTTTAAACAAGCGAACGGGGTCAATCGGTGGTCGGCCATTRTCTTTGCAATAAAGGTGRGCGACTTCATCTCGAATAAACTCGAAGTCGATGGCACGGTCGATTTTACGAACAAGATGGTCTTTGGGAACAAGTTGTTCCATCGTCACCATTTCAAGTTCATATTGGTGTGGAGAAGGTTCTTGAAGCATACCGGAGCATCCCTATTGCGACACTCCTATTAGATCAAAGGTCTAGCTCGAAAGCTAGACCTTTGTCAGCAGTCTGANCTCGAATAAACTCGAAGTCGATGGCACGGTCGATTTTACGAACAAGATGGTCTTTGGGAACAAGTTGTTCCATCGTCACCATTTCAAGTTCATATTGGTGTGGAGAAGGTTCTTGAAGCATACCGGAGCATCCCTATTGCGACACTCCTATTAGATCAAAGGTCTAGCTCGAAAGCTAGACCTTTGTCAGCAGTCTGACGCCTCAAGAAGAGGCGCGCGTTTTTTGCGCGTCCTTCTTCCTTGATTTGTTAGGCTTGGCTTTTCGATATAGCTGCAATACTGCCAGCCTCACGGAAAACGCATGAACATCCGTGTCATGAAAGGCTTCCCAGCACGGTCGCCAACAAGTACTCTTGGTCCATCGCGCACATCATTCGCTTGCGTTGAATACCGGCTTTGAAACTCTTCTCTTGCTTTAATAAATTCAAAACCATTTGTCTTATTCGTGCAAAGACTTCCGCTCGGTCATCTACTCTAATTCGGCAGGCATCTTCTTTTAATCCAACATCGAGTTGCCAATGCATTGATTCAATTAGCCAGTGCGAGCGAGTGGCATCATGAAGCTCTTTCGCTGTCAGTGCTTTTGAACTTATATAATAGCGCACAGAAATATCGGATTCGTCGGCGTGTTTGCCCTCTTGTCGAACACTCACCATGATGCCCATCGTTTTTAGTTCAGGCCAATCATAAGCCAAATCACCTAATACACTTAAATCGGTATTGATGAGTGCACATCGTGTTTCTAAACGTCCATGCGATTTCTCTTGTGATGAGTAGCTATCACCATCAAAGTTTTGAAGCATTGAAGGCCGGTAATAATTATCAAACGCTTTGTCTAACTTAGCTTGGTTTCCTTTAACAGCGAGCAAATAATCGGCATTTTTATTAATGATTTTTTGTGCGATTTTTCGATGACAACCAATGGCATCTATAGTAATTAAACATCCAGAAATGTCGAGTAATTCCAGCAGCTTAGGTATTTCAGTGATCTCATTGGTTTTACTATTTACTTTTGACTGTCCGAGGCATACACCATTTGCGGTTGCGAACGCATTAACCATATGAATCGCAGCTTGGTCTGTTGCTCGGTTATATGAACCCCTCAGTGTTTTTCCATCAATGGCAACTACTTCACCATCCGTTAATTCATGACACGATTTCATCCATTCTATGAAGGCTTTTTGTGATGCTTTTGTACTGATGGTTCCCATCACTCTTGCAATCGTATCTGCCGAGGGTGATGTTTTACCTGAGAAGCCAAAGCGTAATAAAAAATCACGCTGCTTACGTCCATAATCACTAATACCTTTCCAGGTATCATGACCAGACAACACCGCACAAATTGTTATCAAAATAATATCTGATAACGTATGTTCAACTTTACCTTCTTGGCGAATGTCTCTAATGGAAACGAAATGCATAAATGGACTTTTWTCTTCTGTCATTTTTAATCTCCTAAACGTTAGGAGACAATTAAATCGCACTGAAAATGATCAACAAATTGATCCTTTATTTTCACTTATTTTAATTAATAAATATGGCATAACGCACGGCTTTCAGCCCTAAATGAYAACTTAGTCATTAAATSGYYAACCCAGGCGTGGCGCGGATCTTCATGCGTTTTCCCTGGGTACCATGTCCAGACAACACCGCACAAATTGTTATCAAAATAATATCTGATAACGTATGTTCAACTTTCCCTTCTTGGCGAATATCTTTGATGGAAAAGAAATGCATAAATGGACTTTTTTCTTCTGTCATTTTTAATCTCCTAAACATTAGGAAACCATTAAATCGCACTGAAAATGATCAACAAATTGATCCATTATTTTTACTTACTTTAATTAATAAGCATGGAATGACGCACGGTTTTTAGCCTTAAGTAACAACTTAGCGATTAAGTTGCTATCCCAGGCATGCCGAGAATCTTCATGCGTTTTCCCTGCCAACCCAGTAATTCCGCTTATTTCAATTAATCAAATCTGCTTAAAAAGATTTCATACCATTTAATTGCATCTCGATACCTTAAACTCACTTGCCTTACTTCTCTTTCAGATGGGTATGGTACAATT
>NZ_MUES01000057.1:0-2120 GCF_001995745.1 Salinivibrio sp. ML323
TTCGCCCACCTGGCAGCGCCTCCTGCGCTGCCAGCTCTTTGCGCTCGCATCCCATCTGTTTATAATTGCCCAGCCATTGTTGTCAGTCTGAGAGTGTTTTCGGCATGCTACGCCAAGAAATTAATACCCTACTCACCCCTATTCATGGTTTTCTGCACTGTCATACGCCCGACAGTTGGATTGAACACGCCATCAAGCCTGACAACCAATCGATTCTTCTGCGCGACCACGCCAACTGCGAATTAAAAGCCAGCCAAACCGCGATGTGGCTGATCCGTAAATATGCAGTCGACGCGGCGAGTGGCGAGCAACTGCTGGCATGGGCCAAACCCTATGAAGACTTTGTCTATCGCCGCATTCGCGATGGGATCTTCCACGCGCGCAAAAACGGCCTCAGCGCGCCTTTAACCCCTAAAGCCGGCTTTGCCCACGGCCAAGCCTTGATTGATAAAATGGTCCGGTTAATCAAAGAAGAGTTTCATCACTTTGAGCAAGTGATTGAAATCATGGACGCACGCGGCATTCCCTATCAACCGTTAGAAGCAGGTCGCTACGCCAAAGGATTAATGCGCGCGGCACGTNTGATTGAAATCATGGACGCACGCGGCATTCCCTATCAACCGTTAGAAGCAGGTCGCTACGCCAAAGGATTAATGCGCGCGGCACGTACTCACGAACCGGCAACCTTAGTCGATAAACTGATTATTGGCGCCTACATTGAAGCACGCTCCTGCGAGCGCTTTGCCAAAGTCGCCCCACACCTCGATGATGAACTACAGAAGTTCTACATCTCGCTACTGCGCTCGGAAGCACGCCATTATCAAGATTACCTGACGCTTGCAGAAACCATCGCCGGCGAAGACATTCGCGACCGTATCCAAACCATCGGCGAGCGCGAAGCCGAGTTGATCCAAGCGCCCGACAGCCAATTCCGCTTTCACCGGCAATTTATCGGGACAGACGCATGAACGGAGAAACGACCGCTTCGCTACAGGGACAGATACTGACCTATGCTGAGCAAAAGCTTCGCGCCTTGGGCAAACGTATGGTTGGCTGGGAAGAAGTGCAGAACGGCGATAAAGTGAGCAAGAATACCGTGATCTATTCATGGCAAAGCGAAGACGCCGCATTGCACTGTGCGCAGCATGGGTTTGATGTGATTTTGACCCCGGGTCAGGCGACCTATCTCGATATGGTGCAAGATTATGCTGCCACCGAGCCCGGTCTCGACTGGGCGGGCGTCACGCCATTAGAGAAAGCCTACCAATATGAGCCGCTTGCAAGCCTCGCCAGTGACGATCCCGCCCGTGAGCATATGCTAGGCGTACAATGTGCACTCTGGAGTGAACTGATCACCAATCAGGACAGGCTCGATTACATGGTGTTTCCAAGGCTTACCCCCATTGCGGAAGCGGCCTGGAGCCACAGTGAGCGCCGTGACTGGCTCGATTATCTGGCCAGACTCAAAGCGCAATTACCGCGTTTAGACAAGTTCGGTATTCAATACCGTTCCCCTTGGGCATCGAACAAGTAGGCCGAATTCGCCCACCTGGCAGTACTTCCTGCGCTGCCAGCTCTTTGCGCTCGCATCCCATCTGTTTATAATGCCCAGCCATTGTTGTCAGTCTGAGAGTGTTTTCGGCATGCTACGCCAAGAAATTAATACCCTACTCACCCCTATTCATGGTTTTCTGCACTGTCATACGCCCGACAGTTGGATTGAAGCGGCCATCCAGCCTGACAATCAATCGATTCTTTTGCGCGATCACGCAAACTGCGAATTAAAAGCCAGCCAAACCGCGATGTGGCTGATCCGTAAATATGCGGTTGACGCGGCGAGTGGCGAGCAACTGCTAGCATGGGCCAAACCCTATGAAGACTTTGTCTATCGCCGCATTCGCGATGGGATCTTCCACGCGCGTAAAAACGGCCTCAGCGCGCCTTTAACCCCTAAAGCCGGCTTTGCCCACGGCCAAGCCTTGATTGATAAAATGGTCCGGTTAATCAAAGAAGAGTTTCATCACTTTGAGCAAGTGATTGAAATCATGGACGCACGCGGCATTCCCTATCAACCGTTAGAAGCAGGTCGCTACGCCAAAGGATTAATGCGCGCGGCACGT
>NZ_MUES01000058.1:0-1202 GCF_001995745.1 Salinivibrio sp. ML323
GCGATAGCAGCAACCGCATCGCGTTCGACGATGCCGATAACCTGATCAACGAGAGCGAACAAACCGCCGTGACCTTCAGCGGCACGGTGGAAGACGGTGCGGCGAGCCGATAACCTGATCAACGAGAGCGAACAAACCGCCGTGACCTTCAGCGGCACGGTGGAAGACGGTGCGGCGATAGACAGCATCGTGATCACCGACGGCCAGGGTGGCAGCGTCACCGTGGACGCGAACGACATCACCGTGAGCGGCAACGACGTCAGCGTGGACGCCCAAGACCTGAGCAGCCTGGCCGATGGCGAGTTGACGGTGACCATGACGGTGACCGATGAAGCCGGAAACCAGGGCAGCGTGGATGACACCGCGACGCTGGATACGGCGGCCCCAGGCGAAGGTGGCGATAGCAGCAACMGCATCGCGTTCGACGATGCCGATGRCCTGATCAACGACARCGAACAAACCKCCGTGACCTTCAGCGGCAMGGTGGAAGACGGTGCGGCGATAGACAGCATCGTGATCACCGACGGCCAGGGTGGCAGCGTCACCGTGGATGCGAACGACATCAGCGTGAGCGGCAACGATGTCAGCGTGGACGCCCAAGACCTGAGCAGCCTGGCCGATGGCGAGTTGACGGTGACCATGACGGTGACCGATGAAGCCGGAAACCAGGGCAGCGTGGATGACACCGCGACGTTGGATACGGCGGCCCCAGACACCGGTGATGGCAGCAACCGCATCGCGTTCGACGATGGCCTGATCAACGACAGCGAACAAAGCGACGTCACGTTCAGCGGCACGGTGGAAGACGGTGCGACGGTCAACAGCATTGTGATCACTAATAGTGCTGGAGGCAGCTTTGGATCGATTGGTGGCATAGATATTAATGACACCAATCCAGGAGGAAGCATCACTGTCGATAGTGGCGACATTAGCGTGGATGGTAATGGCAAGGTAACGGTCACAGGCCAAGACCTGAGCAGCCTGGCCGATGGCGAGTTGACGGTGACCATGACGGTGACCGATGAAGCCGGCAACCAGGGCAGCGTGGATGACACCGCGACGTTGGATACGGCGGCCCCAGACACCGGTGATAGCAGCAACCGCATCGCGTTCGACGATGGCCTGATCAACGACAGCGAACAAAGCGACGTCACGTTCACCGGCACGGTGGAAGACGGTGCGGCGATAGACAGCATCGTGAT
>NZ_MUES01000059.1:0-1038 GCF_001995745.1 Salinivibrio sp. ML323
TAGGATCCTAGGACCTAGGTACTGCTTCTCGTTCTTCTCCATATTCACGATCCCGAATACCGATGACGGAATACAGAGTACAGAAAAAGCAATAGCCCCAATGCGAGCACGAGGCGGCTCGATCTAGTCTCTCGTCTCTAGAAGCGAAGCGTCTCGGCTCTCTTCATTCTCCGGCTGATCACTCAAACCCGGTACCGCTTGGCAAAATGTGCACTCTTCATTATCCACCGAGGCACCGCCCGTCTCGACGTAGCGAATACGATGACTCGCTTTGCCTCGGTTAGCCGACACCGCAAACCGCCGCCGCTCTCGCTCGGGAATGGTCTTTTCTGTATCATGCTCAGCCATGATTTACCTCCTTCAAATACCGAGAACCGCCTAGCTGTATGTTAACGGAGCAACGCTAAGCAGCCTAATCAAAAGTAATCAAAAGTGCCTGTCCCGATAACTCGCCGATAACTCTCCAAAAGTGCCTGTCCCGATAACTCACCGATAAGCGGAGAGCCAATGCTTTTCATCGCCACGCGAATTTGATGGGTTTTACCCGTGTAAGGCCGACAGAGAAAAAATCGCCGCCCCTCACCGCCTGCAATAGAGATAAAACGCGTCCTAGCAGGGTTATCTTTGCTGGCAAGCAACTTCCAGCTGCCTCGCCGACCTTTACCCATATCCCCGACAATCAATCCCTGTTTCTTACGCGGCTTTTTCGCACTTAATGCCAAATAGAACTTTTCTATCTCGCGTGACGCGAACAATCCTGAGAGGACAGACGCCGCATGAGAGGACGTTGCCAGCAGCAGCAAGCCCGACGTCATCTTATCTAAACGATGCACAAGGTAGACCTTCTCAACCCCAATATACGCCGCGACCGCAGGTAACAGTGCCGCTTCATCGGCCTCTTTCTGCACGCTAACGCCGTGGTGCTTATTGATCACCACAAAGTGTTGGTTTTGGTCGACAATTGAAAACATAACGAAGGGATTTACCGGTTGGTCATTGAGGAGAGGCATCATAACGACTTCCTCCTCAGCCCGCTAG
>NZ_MUES01000006.1:0-237129 GCF_001995745.1 Salinivibrio sp. ML323
ACTTCCATTTCAACCAGCTCAAGCAGCTCTTCGTCATCAACCATGTCACATTTGTTCATGAACACGATGATGTTTGGAATACCAACCTGACGGCCAAGTAGGATGTGCTCACGCGTCTGTGGCATTGGGCCATCAGTTGCCGCAACAACCAGGATACCACCGTCCATCTGCGCCGCACCGGTGATCATGTTTTTCACATAGTCAGCGTGTCCTGGGCAGTCAACGTGTGCGTAGTGGCGAGTCGGTGTATCGTACTCAACGTGAGACGTTGCGATGGTGATACCACGATCACGCTCTTCTGGTGCATTATCGATTGACGCGAAGTCACGAGCAGCACCGCCGTGTACTTTTGCAAGTACCGTACAGATAGCGGCAGTCAGCGTAGTTTTACCATGGTCAACGTGGCCGATAGTACCAACGTTAACGTGCGTTTTCGTACGTTCAAATTTTTCTTTAGACACGATCGTCTTCCTTCCTAGTTGTGAGTTAAAGGACTTGGCCTAGTAACTCAGAAGTCAGTGTTTGATGCCGACCATGATGTCGGCATCTGGACCAAAATAATTAGCTACGCTCTGCGATCAGGGCGTCAGCGATGTTCTTCGGCACTTCACCATACTCGCTAAATTCCATCGAGTAAGATGCACGGCCTTGTGTTGCACTACGTAGGTCAGTAGCGTAACCGAACATTTCAGACAGTGGAACCTGGGCGCGTACGACCTTCAGACCCGCTGGGCCTTCGTCCATACCGCCAATCAGGCCACGACGACGGTTCAAGTCACCGACAACGTCACCCATCCACTCTTCTGGCGTGGTTACTTCAACCTTCATCATTGGTTCAAGCATAACAGGTTGCGCGTCGTGTGCACCTTTCTTGAATGCCATTGATGCGGCGATCTTAAACGCCATTTCGTTGGAGTCAACATCGTGGTAAGAACCATCGAACAAGGTCGCTTTAACGTCGAGCACTGGATAACCGGCGAGTACACCGTTAGCCATCTGCTCTTCGATACCTTTAGCCACCGAGCTGATGTATTCGCGTGGAATCACACCACCAACGATTTCGTCAACAAAGACAAAGCCTTCGTTTGGCTCTGAAGGTTCGATCTTCAGCCATACGTGACCGAATTGACCACGACCACCAGACTGCTTCACGAATTTACCTTCAACTTTGGTGCTACCACGGATGGTTTCGCGATAAGCAACCTGAGGCTTACCAACGTTACACTCTACGTTGAATTCGCGACGCATACGGTCAACGATCACGTCTAGGTGAAGCTCACCCATACCTGAAATCAGGGTCTGGCCAGACTCTTCGTCAGACTCAACGCGGAAAGATGGATCTTCTGCCGCCAGTTTACCTAGCGCGATACCCATTTTCTCTTGGTCAGCTTTCGACTTAGGCTCAACCGCGATTTGGATAACTGGATCAGGGAATTCCATGCGCTCTAGGATAACTTTTGAATCCATTGCACATAGGGTGTCACCCGTGGTTACGTCTTTCAGACCAACACCTGCAGCAATATCACCGGCGCGGATTTCTTTGATCTCTTCACGCTTGTTAGAGTGCATCTGTACGATACGACCCAAACGCTCACGTTTTTGCTTCACTGAGTTGTACACAGTGTCGCCCGAGTTAACCACACCAGAGTAAACACGCATAAAGGTCAGCGTCCCTACGAATGGGTCAGTCGCGACTTTAAATGCCAATGCTGAGAAGGGTTCTTTGTCGTCTGCGTGACGTGCGATTGGGTTACCGTCTTCGTCTTCACCTTTGATTGACTTCACATCAATCGGTGATGGCAGGTATTCGATAACCGCATCCAGTACTGCCTGAACGCCTTTGTTCTTAAACGCAGAACCACAGGTTGCCAGTACGATTTCGTTATCAAGGGTACGCTGACGCAGAGCTTTTTTGATTTCTTCTTCAGACAACTCACCTTCTTCAAGGTACTTGTCCATCAGCTCTTCAGAGGCTTCAGCAGCAGACTCAACCAAGAAGTTGTGCCACTCTTCTGCTTGTTCTTGAAGTTCAGCTGGAATGTCTTCATAGGTATACGTCATACCCATGTCTGCTTCGTTCCAGTTGATTGCTTTCATTTTGATCAGGTCAATCACGCCCTTGAACTCGTGCTCTGCACCAATGTTCAAGTGAATTGGCACAGGGTGTGCGCCAAGACGGTTTTTGATTTGATCAACAACGCGCAGGTAATCAGCACCCGCACGGTCCATCTTGTTGACGAATACCATACGCGGTACTTCGTATTTATCAGCCTGACGCCATACGGTTTCAGACTGAGGCTCAACACCTGATGAACCACAGAATACAACCACAGCACCATCAAGCACACGCAAAGAACGCTCAACTTCGATAGTGAAGTCAACGTGTCCAGGAGTATCGATGATGTTTACGCGGTGTTGTTTGAACTGCTGATCAGAACCGGCCCAGAAAGTCGTGGTCGCGGCTGAGGTGATGGTGATACCACGCTCCTGCTCTTGCGACATCCAGTCCATGGTAGCGGCGCCGTCGTGTACCTCACCGATTTTGTGTGACAGACCTGTGTAGAACAGGATCCGCTCGGTAGTCGTGGTTTTACCGGCGTCTACGTGAGCACAAATACCGATGTTACGGTAGCGCTCGATAGGGGTTTTACGAGCCACAATAGTATCCTCTTGCTAAGGTTAACCTTAGAAAATGGGTTTGGCGTGCCCCGAGTGGGACACGCCATGAAGGCATTACCAGCGGTAATGTGCGAACGCTTTGTTCGCGTCTGCCATACGGTGAACGTCTTCACGTTTCTTAACAGCAGTACCTTTGTTTTCTGACGCGTCTAGCATCTCGCTTGCTAGGCGCTGAGCCATAGATTTTTCACCACGCTTACGAGCGGCTTCAACCAACCAACGCATAGCCAGTGCGTTACGACGTACAGGACGTACTTCTACTGGCACTTGGTAAGTTGAACCACCTACACGGCGAGATTTAACCTCGACCGCTGGGCGTACGTTTTCAAGAGCTTGTTCGAATACAGCCAAGTGCTCTTTACCAGAACGCTCAGCCATGATGTCTAGTGCACCATAAACGATTTTTTCAGCCGTTGACTTCTTACCGTCAACCATCAGGATGTTTACAAATTTTGCCAGCAATTCTGATCCGAACTTAGGATCTGGAAGAATTTTACGCTGACCAATTACGCGACGACGTGGCATGGATTATCTCCGTTGTCTTCTTCAGGTTTTATCCAAAACTTTTCAGTTTTTTCAAAATTCAATTGTTTGAGTGTTTGGCCTTACTTAACGGAATCCATTAAGACTTAGGACGCTTCACACCGTACTTAGAACGACCTTGTTTACGGCCGTTAACGCCTGCACAGTCAAGTGCGCCACGAACAGTGTGGTAACGCACACCCGGCAAGTCTTTAACACGACCGCCGCGGATAAGCACAACACTGTGCTCTTGCAGGTTGTGGCCTTCACCACCAATGTAAGAGGTGACTTCAAAGCCATTGGTCAAACGCACACGGCATACTTTACGCAGTGCAGAGTTTGGTTTCTTTGGAGTAGTGGTGTAAACACGAGTACATACACCACGTTTTTGTGGACACGCTTCCAACGCAGGCACGTTGCTTTTCGCAACTTGCTTCAAGCGTGGCTTGCGAACCAGCTGGTTAATAGTTGCCATTAAATAGCTCCTGATATTACTTAACGTATAAGTGTGAAAAATCTAGCCCCAATACAACAGGGACGCGAAATTTTAGGCGTCGGGGTATGGGGTGTCAAGATTTATACAGAGATCTTTGCATTGTTTGTTTTTCGAACAGCACGCGGGGGATTTTCACACACGACAAAGACTAGCCGATTACCATGTCATTTGCGTGACATGTTCAGCGCTCAAAWCGACCAATTGATGCATATCAATCAGCTCAGCACTGGGGTGTAGTTTCTCACCAAGCCCACGAGCGTCCACATCCTCTTTCAGCAAATAAACAGCATGCGTCTCGGTAAACAATCGGATTGCCCACTCGCTCCCCGCCACCCCGGCGACAACAGCATCACTGATCAAGACAATCGCACTGTTCGATGGCGCGTAGTCTAAGCACTGTGCCAAGGCTTGACGGCTGTATGGTGAGTGTTTGACCAGGTGCAGCACGGCCTTCTCCTTAAAAATGTAGAATGCGATCGCAGCCTGACAGCTGCGTTTTGATTTGCTCGAGGGATAACGCTTGAGTTGACAGCACCGTAGACGTTTGCTCAAGTCCTCGTGCAGTCAACGAGGCCTGACAGGCATAAATCGTTTCGACATCACACAAGGGGAGCATTTTAAAGCTGGCGATATAGTCACGGCTCAAAATCTGGCCCGGTTGCTGCCCTTCAAGCAATTGAAAAACACCGTCGCCGATAAAAAACACCACCAAGTTGTCACAAAAGGCGGACGCAGCAAGCAGTGCATCAAGCCCTTCTCGGCCACTTGCGCTGCCATGAGGTGCCGAGGAAAAAACAAACCCTATTTTCATCACTGCCCTCTTAAAATTGCATCACACGGTCGGCGGTCAATAAAGCTTCCGCCAGCCCCCCAAGCCCCGCTTGGGAAAAGTCGGTTGCCAAGGTGCTTTGCGATAACCCATGTTGTGCCGCTTCCTGATCACTGATCACACCACGGCGCAGCGCTGCAGCTACACAGGTTTCCAGTTCCACGTGATGATCACGGGCTAACGCCTGCCACGCGCCCACCAAATCAAATTCATCATTTGCAGGGACGGTGCTCGCTGCCCCATTCAATACACCATCTTGATAGAAAAATACCTTACTGACTTGGTGCCCAGCCTCTATTGCCGCACAAGCAAACTGATACGCGGTACGTGCCATTTGTGTGCCGTAAGCCGGCTCCGTGACCACTAACACATATTGCAATTTCATGACGCCGCCTCTTCGGTTTTACGTTGTCTAACGTAGAGGTACACCGTGTGTTTAGAAATATTAAGCCTAGCCGCGACCCGATTAATGGCATCTTTGATATCAAAAATCCCTTTATCATAGAGCGCCATGACGATTTGGCGGTTTTTGGTATTGTTAGACACGCTTTTATCGGCGTTCACTTCTTCAACGGTACGCTCGACCGTTTGATCCACCAGCTCTTCCACATCACTGGCAAAATTAACCGATGAGGCCGCTTGCTTCGCTTGGTCGTCGGGAATAAAGGCTTGCAGTACCTGAGAAAAAGGCGCGTCTAAATTGATATTGATACATAACAGCCCAATGATGCGGTTGTCCCCGTTACGAATGGCCACCGTGATTGATTTCATCAAGGTGCCACTTTTCGCACGGGTAAAGTAAGCGCGAGAGAAGTTGCGCTCGGAGCCCTCGATATCACGCAGCATGCGCAAGGCTAAGTCAGTGATGGGTGAACCCACCTGACGCCCGGTATTTTCACCGTTGGCGATTTTTATCGCCGACTTATTTAAATCGTCTAATGCATGCAGCACGATTTCACAGTGCTCACCAATCAAGGCGGCTAGCCCATCGACCACGGCCGAGTAGGACTGCAAGATAATGCTGTCTTGTTGGTTAAGTGGATTGGGCTCGATGAGCTCACTTTCCGTCATAATGTTCGCGCCAAAACCCTCTGTCGGTACCACGTACGCCTACCCTTATTCGACCATTTATCTTTATTGCTCTGCGCTCAGTTTAACAGAATTCCTATCTAAAAATGCAAAAAGCCCCGGCAACGCCGGGGCTGGTATCACGGGTCAAGACCTTAGCTTTTAGCCTTGGCTCGCGCTATCACCTTCTTTCGCATCATCTTTGATTTCGAGCAACTCAACATCAAATACCAAGGTTGAGTTGGCAGGAATCGATGCGGTGTCTTGGTCACCATAAGCCAGCTCTGGCGGTACAACAAAGGTAAACTTAGAGCCGACCGGCATCAGCTGCACCCCTTCAGTCCAGCCAGGGATCACTCGATTGAGTGGGAAAGTGGCCGGTTCACCACGATCGTATGAGCTATCGAATTGCGTACCGTCAGTCAGGGTACCTTTATAATGCACCACAACCGTATCTTCTGCTGATGGCTTCTCACCATCACCCATGCTATCGACTTTGTACAACAGCCCAGAATCAGTTTCTTTCACGCCTTCTTTCTGCGCGAACTCAGTGCGGTATTTTTCACCGTCAGCGATCGCGGCTTCTGCTTTTTCTTTTGCTTGTTGCTGGGCAAGCTTGGTCACACGCTGATCAAGCGATTGCAACGCCGACTGTGCTTGCTCATCGGTTAACTTTGACTCACCTTGAAAGACGTCTTGCACCCCTTGCAATACCACCTCTTTATCCAGCTCGAGACCAATTTCGGCCTGCTGCTCCAAGTTGGCGTTGAGGTATTGCGCCAAAGAAGCGCCAATCGCGTAGGCTGCTTTGTCGTCTTCGTTGGCAAACGCCGCTTCAGCTTGTTCAGCCGCTTGGTTGGTTTGCTCTACTTTTGCGTCTTCTTGTTGACAGCCGACGGCAAAGGCAACGGTTGCCGCGAGTAGCGACATCTTCATTACTGATTTCATTGGGTACTCCGTTGATGGTAAGGATTAATCCTCGTATTGTATTTACTGACGCATCCACCATGCGAAAGCCTGATTCTATCCATATACTCGTGGTTATATGGCTGCACACTCTGGAACTCAAGTATGATGCCCAAAATCCGCCACATTGTTGGCATTTTTATTCTGTTAAGCAGCCTAACGGGCTGCTGGCAGTCTGGCAAAGAAGCCCAGCGCTGGTCAATCCACCCTGAGGGCGCCACCAGCTTTAGTCTTAGCCGCGATGGCCGTTTTGCTTTACTCGCCTCGGACGAAACCGACATTGTGCTGTGGGATCTGGTCACCAATCAGCAGTTGGCGGAGCTAGGGCCGCAAGATCCCAATGCCAACCCTGTCGTGGTCAGCCATATTTCCGATAATAAGCGCTACGCTATCACCGCAACGGCACAAAACTTTGCCGTTTGGGATCTGGCTTGGAGCCAGTCTCAAGGACTCTGGTCTATTTCTGACGGCATCATCCGCGATGCCGCGATCAGCAACAATGGTGAAAAGCTGGTACTGGCCATGTCTAGCGGTAAAGCATTATTCATCGACTTAGGCACGGGAAGGCGCCTAGAGTTCCTTGCGCATCGCGATAAAGTCAATGCGGTCGCGATTTCCCCCAATGGTGCTTACGTTCTGTCAGGGGGGAATGACCATCATGCCTATTTTTGGGATACCGAGTCGGGGCAAATTATCAACGACTTCGCCTATGATCAACGGGTTAAGCAAGTGGCCTTGCATCGTGAAGGGCAATACGCGTTCGTCTCTGATGGCGGCAATCGCGCGGTGATTTGGGCTTTGCCCAGTGGTGAAAAGGTAAGTGAGCTGGATATTTTTGCTCGCCAAGCGATTTACGCCAGTGCCCGTTTTTCCGATGATGGCCGTCAGTTGGCCACAGGCACCCCCTCACAGCGGGTCGAATTATGGGACGTACAAAGCGGTGAAAACATTGGCCGCTGGCAAGCCTTGGCGCAACCAGACACTCGCCCACCTAGCGCAGTCGTGTATGATGTGGCTATCGACCCCACCGGGCGAGTGATTTCCGGGACATCAGCCGGTATCGCCCAAGCTTGGTTAACCGACGCGCAATAGCGAGAGAGCAGTATGAGCGAGATTGATAAGTTACAGCAGCAAATCGACGACCTGGAATATAAGGTCGCTTTTCAAGAAGACACCATCGAGCAGCTCAACCACGCGTTAACCCAGCAGCAGGGGGACATTGAGCGTATGACAGTGCAAATTCAATACTTAGTCAGTAAGTTAAAAAACATAGAGCCGGAAAACATTGCCAGCCAAGCAGAAGAAACCCCGCCACCACACTATTGATACGAAAAAGGCGCCATTCGGCGCCTTTCATTCACCACAGACGGATACCGTCTTAGTGGTCGTGACCACAGCTTTCACCGTCTTGGTGAATATGACCGTGAGACACTTCCTCTTCTGTCGCTTCGCGAACGTCAACCACTTCCACAGAGAAAGACAGGGTTTGACCGGCTAGCATGTGGTTAGCGTCAACTACCACTTCTTCACCATCCACTTCCGTCACTTCAACTGGGATTTGGCCTTGGTCCGTTTCTGCCATAAAGCGCATGCCCACTTCTACTTGGTCTACGCCTTGGAATACGTTAGCTGGTACGCGTTGTACCATAGCTTCTTGGTAATCACCGTAGGCTTCATCTGGGCCTACAGTCACGTCAAAGCTCTCACCTTTTTCGCGGCCTTCCAGCGCGTTCTCAAGACCTACAATCAGGTTACGGTGACCGTGCAGGTATTGGAGAGGCTCTTGTGCTGTTGATTCGTCAACAAGTGCACCATCTTCATTTTTTACTTGGTAAGCCAGGCTGACTACCACATCTTTTGCAATTTTCATGCTCGCTCCGAGACCGGAAGGTAAATGGACTGACGATGATAACGGATCCCCTACTCCGGTTTAAAGATCCCAATGACATTCTCTGCTGACTCGGCACCAGAGTGTGACTGTTGTGCCGAATCAGGCAACCGACTATCATGATAATCGCAGCTGACACACTCTACTTTGTCAATATTATTTTCGCGCCATACTCGTAACGTATCGAGCTGTTGGCACGCCGGGCACGCTGCCCCAGCAATGAAACGTTTTTTCACTTCAACACCTTACTCATCTCGATTCCAACTTTGGYGCCGCTCACTATCACCACGCATTTCTCGGTCAAAAATTTCTTCCAACTCTTTGCGTGCTTCTTTCGCTCGGGAGGCCGTCGCCAAGTCTTCGCTGTGTTGCGGCAAGAGATCTTGCAATACCCGCATATCCAGCTTACGAAATAAAATTTCGGCTCGCTTGGCTTTATACGGATGCATACCCAGTGACTCTAGCGTCTGCCTCCCGAGCTCAAGGGCCCCCAAAAAGGTTTCACGCGAGAATTGATCCACGCCCTGTGCCATCAATTGATAGGCCTCGACACGACTCCGCGCCCGCGCCATTACTTTAAGGTTAGGGAAATGGCGCGCACAAAGATCAACAATCTCCATCACTTCATCAGGCGAGTCGGTACAAATCACAATCGCTTCAGCGGTATGCGCGCCTGCCGCCCGTAATAAACTGAGCTGGGTTGCGTCGCCATAATACACTTCATAGCCAAAACGACGTAGCAGCTTAATTTGCGTCGGATCACGTTCTAACAGGGTCACGCCAATTTTGTTAGCGAACATCAACCGGCCCACCACCTGACCAAAGCGACCAAAACCGGCAATGATCACGCGCGCATCGGCCTGCTCAAACTGCCCTTGTGGTGGCGCTTCTTCAGGCTCATTAAACGTGCGAGCAAACCAGCGTTGTTGAAGCGTCAGCATTAAAGGCGTGGTCATCATCGACAAGCTCACCACCACCAACAAAAACGCGTTTAACTCTTGGTCAAGTAAGCCCTGGCTGCGCGCAGCAGTGAAAATAACAAACGCAAACTCCCCACCTTGACTAAGCAATACCGCCATTTGACTACGCGCTTTTGGCACCACCCCAAAGGCACGCGCCAAGCCATAAAGCAGCAAGGTCTTCACCAAGATCAACGCCGCGACCGCTCCCAGTATGGCCAGTGGGTAGTCGAGCAATAGACCGAGATCAACGGTCATTCCCACTGCAATAAAGAACAGCCCAAGCAACAAACCTTTAAAAGGCTCAATCGCAGTTTCTAATTCATGACGGTATTCACTTTCCGCAAGCAATACGCCCGCAAGAAACGCCCCCAGCGCCATCGATAGGCCTAACGCTTGCATCGCCAGGGCAATCCCGATCACCAAGGCCAGCGAGGTCACTGTAAATAGCTCGGTGACGCCGCTCATGGCCACTAAACGAAACAGCGGACGCAGAAGGAAATGACCGCCCACCAGCAAAATACCAATGCCGACAAACATCCATAATACGTCGAGCCAACTGCCAGCACTGCCACCGGCCAACGCTGGGATCACAGCCAGTATCGGGATCACGGCGATATCTTGAAATAATAAAACGGCAAATCCAGATTGTCCGGTTTCGCTGCGCATTAAACGTTGGTCTTCGATGATTTTCATCGCAATCGCGGTAGAAGAAAGCGCCAGCCCCGCCCCGATCACCACACCTTGTGGCAACGTGAGCCCAGCGAAGATACTTAATGACCCTATCACGATCCCGGTCAGCACCACTTGGCTACCACCAAGGCCGATAATAGGGCGCCACATTTTCAATAGCTTTTTAGGGTTAAGCTCCAAGCCAATCAGAAAAAGCAGCAGCACCACGCCAAATTCGGCAAAATGGAGAATCGCATCCACATCACGGACCAGGCCCAGCCCCCAGGGCCCGATCACTATGCCTGCCAGCAAATAGCCAAGCACCGAGCCCATACCCAAGCGCTGGGCAAGAGGAACCGCAATCACCGCCGCCAATAAAAAAACAAAGGCCACCGATAAGAGGTTGTTATCCATCCTCGCCTCCTTGGTGCGCCAATGGGTCAGCGAGCCAATCGGCATAAATCTCAGCAAACGCTTCGCGATCGGCATCGCCAACGCGGCGCGCCCAGTGCAAGACCAACGGTGGGATCCAATCCATCCGACATAATGAGGCGGTTAACTCAAAAGGCTGCAGTAGCTCGGCCATCGAATATTTGTTGTAACCTTGTTGACTAAACGCTTCGGCCGCTCCCCCGGTGGTCACCACAAAGCGGCAGGTTTTACCGGCCAACGCATCCCCGCCTTGCCCATGTGCAAACCCTTTCCCGAGCACCACATCTATCCACTCTTTCAACAGCGCCGGACAGGAATACATTTGCAGTGGATGCTGAAAGACCAACACATCGGCGTCAGTGACCAACGCGCGCTCATGATGGACGTCCACCACAAAATCCGGGTAGGCGGCGTAAATATCGTGCACGCTGACATGGGCCAGCGGCGTAATGGCCTCAATTAAACGACGATTGGCAACGGATTCATCGGGGTCGGGGTGAGCAAAAATCACCAGTACCTTGGGAAGAGAGGGGCTTTCAGCCTTATCTCGGGGCATAGGCTTCCTTGTCTTATGATTATGGTCAGAACGCAATCTGTTCATTTATTCCGTGTTTTTAACTTTAACACACAAACATGCCCCGTCTGTGTCTGACCAGTGGGATGACGCGGTAGAATTTGGCAATCCCGGTATCAAGCTGGTATAACGACCGCGCGACAATGCGCACCCATCAACCCGAGACAGACTGAGAAATCATGATTCGCTTCTCCGATATTCAACTGCTTCGAGGGGGTAAGCCCCTGCTTGACCACACTTCTGCCACTATCTCACCGGGCGACAAAGTCGGTCTGGTGGGCAAAAATGGCTGTGGCAAATCGAGCTTGTTTGCCTTGCTGCGCCATCAATTATCGTTGGATGCCGGCCATTGTGACTACCCGAGTCAGTGGCAGGTAGCATGGGTGGCGCAAGAAACCCCCGCGCTCGACAAAAGCGCGCTCGAGTACGTGATTGATGGCGACAGCGAATACCGCGCGCTACAGCAAGCCCTACGCGACGCCGAAGCCCGTGATGACGGTAACGCGGTGGCGATGTTACACGATAAATTGGATGCCATTGGTGGTTATACCATTGAAGCGCGTGCGGCCAGCTTATTAGATGGTTTGGGCTTTAGCCAACCACAAATCCACTGGTCACTCACCCAGTTCTCAGGTGGCTGGCGAATGCGGCTGAACTTAGCACAAGCGCTATTATGTCGCTCTGATCTATTGTTGCTCGATGAACCCACTAACCACCTAGATCTCGATGCGGTCATGTGGCTAGAAAAATGGCTACAGCAATATCCAGGTACCTTGGTGTTGATCTCTCACGACCGGGATTTCTTGGATCCTGTTGTCAATCGCATCATTCACATCGAGCATCAACAGCTCAATGAATACACGGGTAATTATTCCGACTTTGAGCAAATGCGCGCGCAAAAATTGGCGCAGCAACAGGCGCAGTACGAAAAGCAACAAAAGCAAATTGCCCACATGCAATCGTATATCGATCGCTTTCGTTACAAAGCCACCAAGGCCCGCCAAGCGCAAAGCCGGATCAAAGCCCTTGAGCGGATGGAGAAGGTATTGCCCGCGCAATACGATAACCCGTTTAGTTTTACCTTCTTCACGCCGGATGCCTTACCCACCCCCATTTTAATGATGGACAAAGTGGCGGCGGGTTATGATAAGACACCTATTATTGAAAACATTCGCCTTAACCTGGTGCCGGGGGCGCGCATTGGCTTGCTGGGGCGCAATGGGGCGGGTAAGTCGACCCTGATTAAACTCCTCGCGGGCAGCTTACCCGCCATGGCCGGTGAATTAACCTATTCACAAGGGGTGAAAATTGGCTACTTTGCCCAACACCAACTCGATACGTTGCGCATCGACGATACGCCACTTCAGCACCTAAACCGGTTAGCCCCCACCACCGCTGAGCAAACCTTACGTGATTTTCTCGGCCGGTTTGGCTTTCAAAGCGACAAGGCGCTCGAGCCCATCGGGCCCTTCTCTGGAGGCGAAAAAGCCCGCTTGGTGCTCGCCTTATTGGTATGGCAAAAACCGAACTTACTGTTACTCGATGAGCCAACCAACCATCTGGACTTGGATATGCGCCAAGCGCTGACACTCGCCTTACAGTCTTACGAGGGCGCGATGGTGATTGTCAGTCACGATCGCTTCTTGCTGCGCGCCACCACCGATGACTTGTATTTGGTCGACAATGGCGCAGTGCTACCCTTTGATGGAGACTTGAACGATTATCACCGTTGGCTGACCGATCAACAGCGCGCCGATCGTGCCGAGAGCAAAAAACAAGCGGCCGCGGAGAAAACGGCGCCGCAACAAACACAGGTGGATCGTAAAGCGCAAAAACGCCGCGATGCCGAGTTACGTAAGCAAACCGCGCCTTTGCGGAAAAAAATTGACAATCTAGACACACAGATAGAACAACTCTCTGCCATTATCTCTGACGCAGAAAATCAGTTGGCGGACCCCGAGATTTACCACAGTGATAATAAGGCGCGGCTCACGGCGCAATTGCAACGTCAAGCGGATGCTAAATCGACGCTCGAAGAGGTGGAACAAGAATGGATGGAGCGACAAGAAGAGCTGGAAGCCCTGGAGGCGACATTCAATCAGGACTAACCCCTGGGATGGCGAATCCCGCCGACCTGTGGCAGTTTTGTTTACATCATTATGGCAAGCCCGAGGTAAAGCAAGCTTGCCTCAGGCTGCAAGACGAGCACCAAGGCAACGTAAATCTTGCCTTGTTACTCGCCTGGATTGAACAACACGGCTATGGGCTTGCGCCCGAGAGCCTCACACAACTGAAGCATGCGTTAAGCCGCTCTGAGCATTTGCTTATTGCCTATCGTCACCTTCGGCGAGAGTTGAAGCCGCGGGTCGGCAGTGGGCAGTACAAAAAAATGCTCAACTTTGAGCTCAGTTTAGAAAAATTCCAACAGCAAGATTTAGTCGATGCCCTCAATCGTCAAACCTGGCTCACGGACACCGCCTCTCCTCTCGCCTACTATTGCCGTCAGCTGTCACCATCAGCACGCAACCTATATACATCACTGAAGGTGACGCCCGCCGAGGAAGAGGGAAGCAACCATGATGACACCGTTTAAACCCATTCCCAGCGCGCGGAACGCGCACTTACAAACCTTGTTGCCTCGCTTTTTGCGTCGAGCCCCGCTTTTCACCCCTCGCTGGCAGCAATTTGATCTGCCTGATGGCGATTTTGTCGATCTGGCATGGACACATCAGCCGCAGCCTGGACAGCCGATTGTTGTTTTATTCCATGGCTTAGCAGGCAGTTTCGACAGCCCGTATGCCAACGGCTTGCTCGCGGCCTTCCAACGCCAAGGTTGGTGCGGCGTGGTGATGCACTTTCGCAGCTGCAGTGGCCGCCTTAATCGTGCCGCGCGAACCTATCACTCGGGAGAAACCCAGGACGCGCGTGCCTTCTTCACCCATTTGCGTCAAACCTATCCAAAGAGTCAAATTGGCGCAGTCGGGGTCTCTTTGGGGGGGAACATGCTGGTGCGTTACCTGGCGGACTATCACGATGATCCCATCGTGGCCTGTGGTTGCGCCGTGTCGCCGCCACTTGACCTTGCCGCTTGCTCGATGCGTATCCAACAAGGCTTTTCCCGTATTTATCAAGCCTATTTGTTGCGATCGATGCGCCAAACCCTAGCGGAAAAACTCACACGTCATCAGCAAGTGGGCCGATGGCACGCGGGGGAGCGCCCGACGATAAAAACCCTGTTCGAGTTTGACCAAACCGTGACTGCCCCGCTTCATGGCTTTGACGATGCGCACCATTATTATCACGCCTGTAGCGGCCTTTCCGTGCTTAATACCATTAAGACACCGTTGGCCATCATTCATGCCAAAGACGATCCTTTTATGACCGACGCGGTGATCCCAACCTCCCCATTACCCGCGAACATTGATTATCAACTCACTGAGCATGGCGGCCATGTTGGCTTTGTCGCCGGTAGTTGGCGCCAACCTCAGTTTTGGCTTGAGCAAGCGGTGCCTGGCTGGCTCGCCGCTTATTTGCCGCATGAGTCACTGAGTAAGTCGGCGCGTTAGCACCGTCAAAGGAAGCAAAGAGAACCACTGCATTGACTGGTATGATCGGGTAAAATGCGAGCCAATTCACAACATTCACATCAGGCATCCGAGGATGCCATCCTGAGATCAATAAAAGGTGATGTAGTATGATGGTTCCATGGCAGTCGATTCCTGACGAGACGCTGACAGCGTTAATCGAGCACTTTGTGTTACGGGAAGGAACCGATTATGGTGAGCAAGAAGTCAGCTTTGCACAAAAAGTGGATGATGTTCGCCAACAATTGCAATCCGGGGACGCCGTGATTGTATATTCCGAGTTGCACGAGACAGTGGATATTCGTCGTAAAACAGCACTCGGCTCTTAGCATCGCAGTACACGCCGTATCGCGATACAAATTCAGACTGAATGACAGGGCGCGTCATGTCGGCTAAACATCCTATTATTGCGGTCACCGGCTCATCAGGAGCCGGTACCACCACCACCTCGGAAGCCTTCCGAAAGATGTTCCAGATGATGAACATCAAAGCGGCCTGGCTAGAAGGGGATAGCTTTCATCGCTTTACCCGTCCTGAAATGGACGTCGAGATCCGTAAAGCACGTGAACAAGGCAAACATATCAGCTACTTTGGCCCCACGGCCAACGATTTCCCGCGGCTAGAGCAGTTTTTCCGTGAGTATGGTGAGCAAGGCACCGGGAAATATCGCCGCTATTTACATACCTTTGATGAAGCGGTGCCCTATAACCAAATGCCTGGCACCTTCACGCCATGGCAAGACTTAGCCGACAATACCAATGTATTGTTTTACGAGGGACTGCACGGCGGAGTGGTCGATGGTGATGTCAATGTTGCACAGCATGTCGATCTCTTGATTGGAATGGTGCCGATCGTCAACCTAGAGTGGATTCAAAAATTTGTCCGCGATACGCGCGATAGAGGCCACTCTCGTGAGGCGGTGACCGACTCGATTGTGCGCTCAATGGATGATTACCTGCACTACATCACCCCGCAGTTTTCTCGTACCCATATCAACTTTCAACGCGTGCCGACGGTAGATACCTCAAACCCATTAAATGCCAAAGGGATCCCGTCTTTGGATGAAAGTTTTGTGGTGATCCGCTTTCGTGGAATGAAAAACGTCGACTTCCCTTATCTGTTGCAAATGATCACTGGGTCGTTTATGTCACGGCATAACACCTTAGTGGTACCGGGAGGAAAAATGGGCTTTGCGATGGAATTGATCATCCGTCCATTGATCCAACAATTGATAGAAAAAGGCAAGATTGGCTAAGGCGTAGCGCATCCATGATGTATTACTTCTCAAGCCGTGATCTTAGCCACGTTTTTGCCAGATTTTTAGGCGGTTGGCCTAGATCAAAATCAAGAAATCACCAACAAAAAAAGATACACTCTTGTTAACATACAGTGAGCTTGTAGCCCGCGTTCAGACTTCGTATTCTGTGCAATGATCTGATGGGTTACCCCTCAGACAAAGATAGGACGTTGTTGCCGGGCAACACATGCAGAGGAAATAAGTTATATGGTTCCAGGAAAACCTCAAACAGACCCTACACTCGAGTGGTTCCTTTCACATTGTCATATTCATAAGTATCCGTCTAAAAGCACGCTTATCCATGCAGGTGAGAAGGCGGAGACCTTGTATTACATCGTGAAAGGGTCTGTGGCCGTACTGATCAAAGATGAAGAAGGCAAGGAAATGATCCTGTCTTACCTTAACCAAGGTGACTTCATTGGTGAGCTCGGACTTTTCGAAGAAGACCAGGAGCGCACTGCTTGGGTGCGCGCTAAATCACCGTGTGAAGTGGCAGAAATTTCGTTTAAGAAGTTCCGCCAGCTCATTCAAGTGAATCCTGACATCTTAATGCGCCTGTCTTCACAAATGGCGCGTCGTTTGCAGGTAACGAGCCAAAAGGTCGGGGATCTCGCCTTCCTGGACGTCACAGGCCGCATCGCGCAAACCTTGTTGAACTTGGCTAAACAGCCGGATGCCATGACTCACCCTGATGGTATGCAAATTAAGATCACCCGTCAGGAAATTGGCCAAATCGTCGGCTGTTCGCGTGAAACCGTGGGACGTATCCTCAAAATGCTGGAAGAGCAAAACCTCATTTCCGCACACGGTAAAACCATCGTGGTATACGGCACACGCTAATTGCGCCGCTCTCTGTATCACCAACCGACGCCCTGGCGTCGGTTTTTTTATCTCCGCTTTCTGGCAAGCGTCTGGATAACTTCTACACTCAAAACGATATGGTTAACATAAAACTAACAAGGTATCGTTTATGAAAAAACTCATGGTTTCTCTCACCGCCTTGGCGCTCTCTGTGTTTTCAGCCCATGCCGTGTCCAATACCACAATTGTGCACCCCGAGCCACGCGCTGGGTCGGCGCTTGATCTCTATGCCATTGAGCTGATTGAGTTTCTTGCCGAAAAATCAGGAGAGCCTGTCACCTTGCAAGCTTTTGACGGCCAAATTGGCTCTCAGTCTCGTAAGGTGGAAATGCTCAAGCAAGGCAAGCTCACTATCGACTGGCTGGGTGCCGACCGCACGCTGGAATCTGAACTGATCCCCATTCGCTATCCCGTGTTTCGTGGTCTACTCGGCCATCGCCTGTTTATTACCAACCAAGCCACGGAGCCCCAACTCGCTCAGATAAGTAGCGCGGGTGATTTGCAGTCTCTTACTATGATTCAGGGACAGGGCTGGGCCGACGTCAAGGTGCTCAACTCAGCGGGATTTCGCGTACGCGAAATATCGAGCTTTGAAAATATTTTCAAAGTGGTTGATACAGGTCGTGCTGATCTCTTCCCGCGTGCCTTGATTGAGCCTTTTAGTGAATTAGCCGAGCGGCCACAATACGGTAATCTGTTAGTTGACCCGCATCTGATGCTGATCTATCGCTTCCCGATGTTCCTGTTTGTGTCTCCGCAACATGCTGACGTCGCCGACATGTTGAATGGTGCTTTTGAAGCGGCATACCAAGACGGATCATTTATTGAGTTTTTCAACAACGCTCCGCTGGTCAAAGAAACGTTTGAAAAAGCCAACATTGGTGAACGCACCGTGATCCGGGTCGATAACCCGCATTTAAGCAACGAAACACAAGCCATTCCAGACACGTATTGGCTCGATATCGAGGCTCAATAGACGATAAAAAAGGGAGCATAGCATACGCTCCCTTTTCCCTATGATGTCGATTAAGCGATGTGTGGCGCACTAATGGGTGCTTTCAAAGATTTTGTCTGCCGAGGCAGCCACAAAACCTTGGTAAAGCTCACCATTGGGCAGAACATAACGCTTAGCAAACTCATAAAAACCACCCGGGATGGTTTGCGTGTCATCAGAAAAAGCAACTGGCACGCGATCTGCCATGGTGGAGGATTGCTCCAGATACACCGACGCGTCACCTTTGACTTCCCCGCCTGACTCGTTAATCGCAAAGCCATTGTCGCGCAATCGGTTATTCACCGAGAGGCAATCATCATGCGCATTCAGCTGATTCACACTCACGGTAAAATGGTTGGCACCATAACCGTGTGCCGCCACCCAAGACGCATATTCACTCTCTTCGGCAAGTGTTTGATAGGTTGCCCAGTCAATGTCCCACAAGCGACCCTGATGGAGAAAGTCACTGCCTGTGAGTGACGACGCATCAACTTGTGCCACCAGCTTCTCAACAATCGCCTGAAGCGCGGGCGAGCATTGCTCGACCATCAACTCACTGATAAAGACTTTTGGCATCAGAGGATCGGGGTGCTCAAAATGGCAGGCGTTGAGCTTTTTCGCTTCAAAGGTATAGTCCCCTTTTTGCTGATAGCCTAACGCCAGGAAAGGGCGCGCCAATACCTCAAGCCCAACCTTGGGCAACCCAAATGTCCGCAAAGCAATATGATCATTGATCAAAGGCTGCCCTTCTTCTAACAAGGCATGCACCTTGTGTGCCGATGGGCACAGGCGGTTGATGTAGTCCTGCCACAGTTTGTCGAATAACGCTTGGCCACTGTCCATGTTGCTCTCCTTAGTCCTGTTGAGTCGGTATACCGGGGGCGAACGTATCGGGCAGCACTACCTGCTCGCCCTCCATGGAGGCCATGGGATAAGCACAATAGTCTGCCGCATAATACGCGCTAGGGCGTAAGTTCCCCGACGCGCCTGGCCCACCAAAGGGTGCATCGCCACTGGCTCCGGTCAATTGACGGTTGCGGTTAACAATCCCGGCACGAATATGGTCAAGGAAATATTGCCATTCCCCATCGTCTTCACTGATGAGCCCAGCAGACAACCCATAACGGGTGTCATTGGCTTTGGTCACCGCATCGACCATATTCTGATAGCGCTGCACTTGCAGCAGCGGACCAAAATACTCTTCATCCGGCAAGTCTTGGATACCACTGACATCCAAGATCCCTGGCGAGATCACCGCATCATGCTGATGTTCACACTCAATCACCGGCTTCGCGCCGAGGTCGACCAACTTTTGCTGTGTGGCCAAAATACCTTCCGCCGCTGCCACTGAGATCTGTGCGCCCATAAACGGGGCCGGATCATCAAACTGGCCGCCCACTCGCACGGTTTTTGTCCATTGTGCTAGGCGCGTTAAGATCTTGTCACCCACTTCTCCCTCAGGCAGCAGCAGGCGGCGTGCACAGGTGCAACGTTGCCCCGCACTGAGATACGCGGACTGAATGATGGCATAGACGGTGGCGTCTAAATCACCAAACTGATCACTGACCACTAGGGGATTATTTCCCCCCATTTCTAGCGCCAACATCTTATCGGGCTGACCGGCGAACTGGCGATGGAGGATATGGCCGGTATTGGCGCTACCGGTAAACAACAAACCATCAATGCCTCGGGCTTGCGCCAGTGCCTCACCGGTATGACGGCCACCTTGCACCAAATTGATAAGGCCATGCGGCAGCCCCGCCTCTACCCAATATTCCAGCGTTTTCTCCGCCACTTTTGGCGTTAGCTCTGAGGGTTTAAACACCACACTATTACCGGCCAGTAATGCGGGAACAATGTGGCCATTGGGCAGATGACCCGGGAAGTTGTACGGACCAAAAACCGCCATCACACCTAACGGACGGTGACGCAACACAGCTTGCGTACCATTGACGTCCTTCTCGCGGGATCCTGTTCTCTCGTGGTAAGCGCGCAATGAAATCGCCACTTTGCCTACCATGGCACCGACTTCGGTTTTGGTTTCCCAGAACGGTTTGCCCGTCTCTTCAGCAATAGTGCGCGCTAAATCATCGGTATTCGCTTTTACTATCTCGGCAAAGCGTTCAACCAGCGCTTGGCGCTCGGCAAAGTCGGTATTTCGCCAACGGAGGAAGGCCTCACGAGCGGCACTCACCGCTTGTTCAACCTGAGGGCGCGTCGCTTCTTCACCTTGCCAAATACATTGACTATCAAAGGGATTTTGCGAGGTCATTACCTCACCCTCGCCTTTGACCCATTCACCGTTAATCAGATGGCCTGCTGATTGCGTTGTCATCTTATCCCTCCATGGCAATCAAACGCAGCTGATCGCCTTCTTTTACATTCAATGCGTCTGCTACCGCGGGGCTAATCACTGCCTGATTGGTTTCATGATCGACCGCCGCTTTCGCCGCCGTGGCGCGGAAACCGGCAAACTCCGTGTTCGATATTAAATAGTCCTGCGCGCTGCTGTGCTCTCTGACGCTTGCCGAGGCGTTGAAAGAATGACGCACGGATTCGATATTGTGACGTAAGCATTCTACCGTGGGGCCGGCATCAAAGATGTCGACATAACCTCGGCACGAAAAGCCCTCTTTTTCCAACAAACGCAGTGCTGGACGGGTATTTGGATGCACTTGCCCAATGACAGCACGTGCTTCTTCACTGAGTAAGCTCACGTAAATCGGTAATTTTGGCATCAAGTCGGCAATAAAGCCCTTGGCCCCAATCCCGGTGAGGTAGTCGGCCAACGTGAAGTCAATGTTAAAGAAGTTATCCTTCAACCATTGCCAAAACGGCGAGTTGCCGTCGTCATCCGACACGCCACGCATTTCTGCAAAGACCACGTCTGCGAAACGCTCGGGAAATTGTGCCAACATCAAGAACCGACACTTAGATAAAAGCTTGCCGTTTAGGCCGCCACGAAACTCAGGGCGCATAAATAAGGTGCAGATCTCTGTGGTGCCGGTGTAGTTGTTGCCAAACGTCAGCACTTCCACAATGTTGTGCACATTCAATTTACGCGACGAGTGCACCACCTTAGTCAGGTGGTAACTGTAAAATGGATTGTCGAGACCAATCGCGGCTTCGATGCCTGTTGTTCCCGCAATTTCGCCGGTTTCTAAATCTTCAGCGACCATCAAATACCCTTCCGGGCCAGGTTCAGTCACCTTTTTGGCAAAACTTTCTAACGAATTATCAATTCGCCCTTGGAGCAAATCGGCATCTACCGGCAACGAGGTAAACCCGTGGCCGGACGCTTCCGCACACAACATCAGTGCATCAAAATCTGATGCACGGATAGGCCGAATAACTAACATCTCAAATCCCTCCGAGTGTATGAGGTCGCTTATCCTGCAACAACCTTCGCAATCGCGCGCTCCAGGCGTGCCATCCCTTCTTCAATATCGGCTTTGGTAATCACCAATGAGGGAGTAAACCGCACCACATTTGGGCCGGCGACTAATACCAACAGGCCTTCTTCACCCGCAGCAACCAGAATATCACGTGCACGGCCTTCCCAGTCTTGGTTCAGTGCCGCACCGAGTAGCAAGCCTTTGCCACGGACTTCACTGAAAATGCCGTACTTATCGTTAATCGCTTCTAAACCATCACGGAACCATTGCTCGCGCGCCATCACACCGTCTAAGACGTCAGGCTTGGTCACTTCATTGACCACCGCTTCTGCCACCGCACACGTCAATGGATTACCGCCATAGGTGGAGCCATGAACACCCGGCTTCATATGTGCCGCGAGACGTTCGGTGGTAAGCATGGCACCAATGGGGATACCGCCACCCAATGATTTAGCCGTCGCCAGAATGTCTGGCTCGACCCCTGATTCTTGATAGGCATAGAAGGTACCAGTACGGCCATTGCCAGTTTGTACTTCGTCAAATATCAGCAACGCATTGTGCTTATCACACAGCTCGCGCACGGCCTGCAAAAAGCCTGGCTCTGGCGGCACGATCCCACCTTCACCTTGCAATGGCTCCATCATCACCGCACAGGTGCGATCGGAAATATGGTCAGCCAATGCGGCGATATCGTTATAAGGAAGGTGGGTAACATCGCCAGGCTTTGGACCAAAACCGTCAGAGTAGGCAGGCTGACCGCCCACTGTCACGGTAAAGAAGGTGCGACCGTGGAAACCTTTGGTGAACGCGATAATTTCACTTTTGTGCTCGCCGTGCTCCTCTTTTGCCCAGCGGCGCGCCAGTTTAAGCGCTGCTTCGTTGGCTTCGGCGCCTGAGTTCGCGTAAAACACGCGGTCGGCAAAGGAAAGCTCAGTGAGGCGTTTGGCGAGGCGCAACGCGGGCGCATTGGTCATCACATTGCTCAAGTGCCACAGCTTCTGCGCTTGCTCAGTCAGTGCATCCACCATGACCGGATGACAATGACCTAAACAGCTCACCGCGATACCACCGGCAAAATCGATATACTCTCGACCTTCCTGATCCCAGATACGCGATCCTTTACCATGATCCGGGATCATCGGCATTGGGTTGTAACATGGCACCATGACTTCGTCGAAGAGTTTACGTTCTACTTTGTGCTCCATTGTCATCACTCAATCCTTCTGTGTTTTATCTATGACGCATAGTATTTACATTATTTTAACTGCAGCAATAGCAGATTATGTTTTGTTTTCAGCAGGGTAACCGAACTCATGCAGTTTACAGAGATAGTTATGCATAAACTGTGAGCAGGGAGAAGCGCAGAGCAAGCAAGACTATGATGCCAAATAGGCAAGACTGAAGGGAGAGACTACCCAGGCTGCATAAGGTTGCAGCCATTGATAAGGCAGTCAAAAATCGCGAAATGTAAAATTAGTGATAAAGATCGCGATTTAGTGCAATGCTGTGTAATGGCGCACGACTGAGATGGCCCCAAGTCATAGCGCTTAAAACGGTCGTGACCTTTAGTTGACGGGGTTATTGTTGGAGAAAGTTGGCCAGTAACGCATGCCCCTCTTGGGTGAGAATGCTTTCTGGATGAAATTGTATCCCTTCTACCGCCAGCTCTCGGTGTTTTAACCCCATGATGATTTCGCGCCCATCCGCCTCCGTGGTGGTCGCTGTTACCATCAAACAAGCAGGTAAGCTGTGTAGATCCACCACTAAGGAGTGATATCGCGTGACGGTAAGCGGGCTTGGCAAATGCGCAAAGATACCTTGTTCTTTGTGGTCGACGGGCGATGTTTTACCATGCATCACTGCCTTTGCGCGTATCACCTTAGCACCAAATACTTGCGCCAGGGCTTGGTAGCCTAGACAAACACCTAAAAGGGGAACCTTTCCCGCAAAGTGCTCAATCACCGCCAGCGAGATCCCCGCCTCATCGGGGGTACAAGGGCCTGGCGAGACCACGATATGCGTGGGCGCCATCGCCTCTATCTCCGCCAAGCTAATCGCATCATTGCGTTTGACGCAAACAGACGCGCCCAATTCACAAAAGTATTGATACAAGTTATAGGTGAAAGAATCGTAGTTATCGATGATAAGAAGCACTGTGCTCGGCCATGCGATTGAAAACCGGCATGATGCTAACACAGTGCTTATAGAGCGTCATCCTAGCGTGAACCTGGGACGACGCTTATTGGTTAACGGTTTAACTGACAGCGAAAGCCAGTGTATGTCACTGTCATCGGCGTGTCGGCAGGCGCACGACCACAATAAACAGGGAACAGCCCCAAGGCTTTTACCGACACCGCGATACGGTCATCTGCGGTTAACTCCAAGGATTGAACCAAAGGACTGGCTTGGTTGAACGTGCGCGTCGCGCGCCATTTCATCCACGCATGAGCCGGGCTTTTTTGCCCATTAAGCAGCGGTACAATGGGTAAAATGCTGCGATTGTTCACGGTCACAGAAACAGGCACCACAGGCTCTGGGTAGTCAAGCGAGATCAAGACAGGGTCGTGATCAGAGGATGAGAACACATTGTCCGATTTCACCAAATCGCCGGTATATTTGCGGCTATATTCAAACAGCGTACTTTCTACCGAGTTAATGTGCCACTCTTCCACGCCAACCACTTTGCTCGCCAAGCTGGCATTGGCCAAAGCATGATCCAAGGCACCCAGCTCACCCGAGAACGAATATGAATAGGCTTTGTCCCCTAGCCAGTCGGTGGCCAAATTGGTATACCCCAATCCCTCTTCCACCGGTTGGCCGGTTGCATGCATAGGCACACCACGAATTTCGGTGCCCGCAGCGGTGAGAATATCGCGCTGCCCCTCGCGGCGCTGATAGTCCGTCAGCACACGAACAGGATCTTCTTTGGCGTACGCATTTAGGTCACCCAAGATCAGGACATCGCCATCTACGGTGTCTAATCGCTCACCTAATGCCACCGCCGCCGAGACGCGGAACTCATTGCAACGCCCCTGCAGATCAGCCGTTTCACTATCAAACTCGCCGGCAATCCAATCTTCATAACAGCCCGAGCCCTTTGATTTAAAATGATTCACCACCACACTCAAAGGTTGATCATTGACCATAAAGCGTTGGATCAAGCTATCACGCTGGTATTTGTCGAGTGTCTTGGTTTCTCCGTCTGGGCTTTCGCCACTGATATGCTGTTCCGGCATTGGGATAGCCTGGGCATCACCTGCTAATGCGACTGTCGCCGGACGATAAATCATGCCTACCATGATGGCATCAGAGCCAAAGTAAGCGCCTTGGGTTTTCTCCGCCTCACTCGGCTCAACAAATTGGTAGTGATCACGGGGATCAGCAAACTGGGCGTTAAGTTGAGTCACCAGATCATCGATGGCACTACCCGCTGCAAAGCCGTTGTTTTCAATCTCCATCAGCCCAACGATATCAGCATCCATTGCCGTCAACGCGTTAACGATTTTCGCGCGTTGCAGTTCAAACTCAGCCGCCGTTTTTGCCCCGCGATTACAGCCGCGGTTTGCATCGGCATCCGCCTGATCCTCGCAAGTGACATTGAGTGGGCCACCGACCGCACTGGCGCTAGTAAAGTAGTTAAGCACATTAAAGCTCGCGACCTTAATATCTGTGCCTGGTACCGTTTTAGGCGCCGCTTGACGGTCATTGCGATGCACAATATCCCCAGCGGTGATGGTGTTAGTCGCCACCAGACGATACTGGCTGTAGCTATAGCCCAGCACACCACTTAACCGTTCGATGCGATCGCCAATCCGCAAATAGCCTTGCTCGGCATCGAGGCCAGGGAAGTACGGGATCTCGCCATCTTTCGCTTTTTTATCGGTTTCAATATAAAGCTGGTTTTGGTCATTTTTCTCTGCCAGCGCCTCAGCACCTGGTGTTAACGCTGGATGCCATTGTGTCGGTTTATACAAAGGGGCCTGATGCGATAACACCATGTTGTTGCGGAACGCATCGTAATCAAAACCGAAATTACGGGTGATCACTAATTCACTGTCAGCGTCCATGGTCACCTTCATGCCTTCATAGCGCTCCAGTGCCTGATCGAGGGTTTCCTCGGCCCCCACACGGATAGCAGTAGGTAGCACGTCACCTTGGTAAGCCCCCTTTGCTACCTGTCCGTCCGTGACACCTAGCTGGGTATGGCCGTAGTACTCTTTGATTTTCCCGCTGGCACAAAGCGTATCACCGGGCACCAAGTCTAAGTCTTGCGCGTCACGCAAATAGACAAACAATCCGTCGGACGTTGCCGGGTTACCATCGCCTTGCGGATCTTGAATCCAGACCCCTTTGTATAGGCCTTGGGTGATCGCCGTCACCACCCCTTGTACGGCATAGGTTTTGTCTGAGCTATATTGGCCATCTGGGACGAGCGGGCTCCGTGCACCATCACCTTGAATGGCATAAATGGGGGTCGGGGTGGTCACCCCACATTGGTAGTTCTCGGTAAGTGGCGCTTTTGCCGCCGCGGGCAGTGCAATCCCCGCCATTACCAGCGCAAGCGGTGACCACATCATTGGCTTTTTCATACCTGTTCCTTCACGTAATTGAGTGTTTACTCGAAAATCGAGTGTATTATTCATGATAGGTACAGGATATGACGTGATATGAATCGCACCGGAATCAGCGATTATTGATGAAGTAATTAGAAGTGAGAAGCTGGTTCAGTTATGTTAAAAAAAAGCAGCGAGCTTTCACCCGCTGCTTTTGCCATCGTTTAGTGACGTGCTATACGCGAGGAACAAAGCCCACTGCGTCATAGACTTTGCGCAATGTCTCTTGCGCGCGCGCCGAGGCATGAGCAGCCCCTTTTTGCATCACACTATCAAGCAATGCGCGATCGGCACGGTACTCGTGATAACGCGCTTGCAACGGCTCAAGCATAGCGACCACCGCGTCTGCGGTATCCTTTTTCAAATGCCCGTACATCTTGCCCTCGTAGGCTTGCTCGAGCGCGTCAATCGACTCACCCGTGGCGCCCGACAATAATCCAAGCAGATTAGACACCCCTGGCTTTTGCGCAATATCGAAACGCACCCGTGGTGGCTCTTCGGAGTCAGTCACCGCACGTTTAATTTTTTTCGCGATCACTTTAGGGTCTTCCAGCAAACCAATCACATTGTTGCGATTATCGTCCGATTTAGACATTTTTTTGGTCGGATCTTGCAGGCTCATGACCCGGGCATTGACGTCGGGTGTATACGGCTCTGGGAGCACAAATACATCGCCATAACGATTGTTAAAGCGAGTCGCCACATCACGCGCCAACTCCAGGTGTTGCTTTTGGTCATGACCAACGGGCACCTGGTTGGTTTGATACAAAAGAATGTCTGCCGCCATCAATACCGGATAACTAAATAATCCCGCGTTAATGTTCTCAGCATGGCGCTGCGACTTATCTTTGAACTGGGTCATCCGGTTTAGCTCACCCATTTGGGTGTAACAGTTAAGGACCCAGCTCAGTTGCGCGTGCTCAGGCACGTGTGACTGCACAAACAGGTTACTTTTTTCTGGGCTCACCCCCACCGCCAAGCAAAGGGCTAAGGCATCAAGCGTGGCTTCGCGTAACGCGTCAGCATCCTGGTGGACGGTGATCGCATGTAAATCCACCACGCAATATTGGCAGTCATAATCATCTTGCATCTGTTCCCACTGACGCAACGCGCCCAGATAGTTACCAATACTTAGCTCGCCAGAGGGTTGCACACCACTCAATACAATGGGTTTTGAAGGTTGACTCATGATGATTTGATTCCTTTACATATTGCCCGTGGGGGCGGTCTTAATTTACTTATTAAACGCGTTATACGGAGTGGTTAGCAACCACAGAACCTAACTCACTAAACTGATCCAAGATATAGGTAGGTCGGCTGTCACTGATAGGCTCGCCATAGTTGTAGCCATAGGTCAGGCCAACGGAGGCGAATCCGGCATTCTGGGCCGCTAAAATATCATTTTTTGAATCACCGACCATCAACATCTGGGCATTGGTTAATCCGTGCTTGTCGCGAAGCAGGTGTAGGCCTTCAGGATCAGGCTTGCTGGTCGATAAACTATCGCCGCCGATCACATCGGTAAATAATTCGGCCAGGCCTAAATCCGCTAAAATGGCCGGCACAAAGGCGTAGGGCTTATTGGTGACCACCCCCAGTTGATAACCTTGCTGGTGTAAGTGGTTCAAGGTGTCTTTCACCCCAGGGTACAACACCGTCTTTTCGTGCCCATTGTTTTCATAGTGGAAATTGAAGCGCTCTCTGGCTTGTGCCACCAAGGCTGGGTCTAAATCGGGATCGTGCGCGTGGGCGCGCGACAAGGCGCGACGGATCATGATATCGGCACCGTTGCCAATCCAGCCGGTCACCTCGGCCACGCTCACTGTGGATCGGTCCAAATCCGCCAGCATCATCTGTAGCGCTTGGGTCAAATCTGGCACGCTATCAACTAAGGTGCCATCTAAATCAAATGCAATATAACGCAGGCTCATACGACTTCATTACCTTTCTACTTTTGCCAGTTCGGCACGCATTTCATCAATGGCAGCCTTGTAATCCGGCTGACCAAAAATGGCGGAGCCCGCCACAAACATATCTGCGCCGGCCTCAGCAACATCCGCGATGTTGTTCGCTTTCACCCCACCATCGATTTCGAGACGGATGTCTCGACCGCTGGCATCAATACGCTCACGCACTGCCCGCAGTTTATCAAGCGTGGTAGGAATAAATGACTGACCGCCGAACCCCGGGTTGACCGACATCAGCAAGATCATATCCAACTTATCCATCACATAGTCAAGATGGTGCAAGGGGGTGGCCGGGTTAAAGACCAGACCCGCTTTCATGTCATGCTCTTTGATCAGTTGTAACGTGCGATCGATATGCTCGCTGGCCTCGGCATGAAACGTCACCATACTCGCGCCAGCTTTGGCAAAATCCGGAATAATCCTGTCGACGGGTTTAACCATCAAGTGGACATCAATGGGGGCGGTAATGCCATAGTCACGTAACGCCTGACAAACCGGGGCACCAAAGGTGAGGTTGGGGACATAATGATTATCCATCACATCAAAATGGACCACGTCCGCCCCCGCGGCGAGCACCTTGTCCACTTCTTCACCCAGTCGCGCAAAATCAGCAGACAAAATCGATGGCGCGATCAAAAAATCCTTCATAGCACGGTCGCCTCAATTACCAAAAAGTTGCCGCAATTCTACCCGATATTGGCCGTGAAGTCTTACCCGTTCGCGGTTTTCTCATCGCTGACACTGACAAGTTATCGTCGCTTGACTAGAGTAAACAGAGGCGCCAAAAAAGGAGGCATCATGGATAAAAAACCTAGGCTCATTGACGTTATGAAAAGCGTCATCGCGGCATTATTTGGCGTCCAATCGCAACAAAATCGCGAGCGAGATTTTGGCCATGATTCGCCGGCGGCGTATATCATCACCGGTGTGGTGATGATTGGGATCTTTGTCGCCGCTTTGCTGGCGTTAGTCAGTGTGTTGGCCTAACGGTCGGGATGGAGGGAAACGTTACTGCTTAGAAGATGGCGGAGCGAACAGTGCCAGCAACTCATCCACTTTATTGCGACCTTGGCCATTACGGCTGATGGTGCGTTTCACTTTCACGACATTAAACGACGCGCCACGGTATAGGCGGCGGGTGTAAGGCGTATCATGATTAGAGATAAGAACCGGGACCCCTTGGCTGACAGAGGCCTGCTCAGCCTGTTCGGCCAGTAAGGCTTGATCGTCCAGCGTAAAGCCATTGGTGGCGTAGGTGGTAAAGTTTGCCGTGGCGGTGAGCGGCGCATACGGCGGATCACAGTAAATCACGTCGCCTTTGCTTGCTCGGGCAAAGCTTTCCGCGTACCCCTCACACACGAACTCTGCCCGTTGCGCTTTTTCGGCAAAAACCGCCAGTTCTTTTTCCGGAAAGTAAGGTTTTTTGTAGGAGCCAAAGGGGACATTAAAGCCACCCTTTTTATTGTAGCGACACAAGCCATTGAAGCCGTGACGATTCATATAAAGGAAAAACAGCGAACGTAAGTAGGGATCCGTGGTGAGATTAAACTCGCGGCGCACATCCAAATAACGCTCTTTTTGGTTGTACTCTTGGCAGAAAAACGCGCGCGCATCCGTCACAAACCGCGATGGCGTTTGTTTTATAATGTTGTACAAGTTGATCAGATCAGGATTGATGTCCGCCAAGATATAGTGGTCATAATCGGTATTGAGAAACACCGATCCGGCCCCAACAAAGGGCTCTATCAGCGTGTCACCCTCAGGAAGATGACGACGAATGTCATCAACCAGTGAGTACTTACCTCCCGCCCACTTTAGAAACGCGCGATGCTTTCTCATTGCCCCTAATCTATCTCTGCGGTCTGAAAAGGGGCGGATTGTACCCTATTTTGCGTCATCAATCAGCGGATTTTACTGGCCATTCGCTCGGTTAATTTCGCGATGAATCTGACTGAATGATTTCACAAAAGGCTGCAGTGCACGGACATTATCCGCTAAGTTTAATTCAGCACGACGCGCTTCCGTCACACTGGCATAGTCACCTAACAAGACCATATACCAGGTCGCGTTGTTTCGCGGTGTTTGGTACACCTGCACGCGGTCAGCCAATTGATAATCCTCAATCAAGGCAACGGCATCTTGCCGCGATTGCAGCGCGGCCAATTGCAAGGCATAACGCTGGGCTGGAACATTAAGCAAAGCTTGTGGCGCGAATGGCAGCCCATCCTCATTCTGGCTGAGATTGTTTTGGCTGCGATTGTCTGATTCAGAGTTGGTCGGCGACGCCGTTGCGCCCTCATCGGTCGCTTGATCTGAACTCGCGCTGTTATCAGCGGTGGTTTGCGGTGCCGCAGGTGAAGGCACTGCCTCACTGATTTCGCTGGCTAACGGCTCCTCAACGGCGTCGGTACCGTCTCCCCCGGCATCTTGTTCATCAATAATCGCATCAACCACGTCATCCGGTACCACGACTCGCTGGCCTTCATCACTGCGCCCGACAGTCAGCCCTTCCCCATTGATATCATCTGGCAGGGCGGCCTGATCTTCCGTTACCGCACCATTATCGCTAGATGGCGAGGCAATCGTCCCACTCCCCGCGTCCGCGCTAGACGCACTAGGTTGTGCATCTGTTTGGGTCGTTGTTTGCGGGTCAGTGAGCGTCTGCTCCTCTTGTTCACTGAGCAAATCGTCTAACTGCTTGAGCCCTTCAGGAAGCACCGCCTCTGACGCAGAGTCAGCTTGTTGGCTTGGAAATACCCACCAAATTGCACCGGCTCCAAGGATCATCAATACCACAGCGAGAATCAGCATTAAGAAGGGTTTGTTGTTTTTAGCGGGCTTTTTCTTATCTTTACTCACAGCGCCTGTCTCCTGATTGTCCTTTCCCATAATGGTGCCGGGGTAAACGGTTTGATTGGCAAGTTTGGCTAACCACTGTTTCTTTTTCTCGCCACCGATGCGCTGGGTAACCGCCAACACATCAATAAACATCTCGGCTTCTCCCTCATTGAGGGGGGAGATTTCCAGCTCCAGGGGTTTTTGCTCGTGCCCGTAAGACACCTGGCTTAGCCACTTGTTCAACTTTCCAGGGAGCGCGAAAAGCACCACATTGATACGCCAATTAGCCTGATGCTGTGCGTGTTGCACCAAGGCCCACAACTCTGACAACAAGCCTGGGGTCAAACGGTGCGCATCATCAATCACCAATAAGGCATCGCACCCTCCGCCATCGAGCATCATGGTGAGGCTATCGATAAGCGGGTCGGCTTCGTTAAACACGCCATCTTTAACAATTTGCCGCAACAAGATAGCGCGGCGCTGTGCATCGCTCTGGGCGGTATGGCACGCCAATAAGGCGTGAACATGCGCATCTGCCCACTGCTCCATATAGCGCTCACTGAGCCAGGTTTTACCTGCCCCCTCAGGCCCGGTCACTTGGAGTAAGTTGGCGCTAAAGCGGGTAATAAATTGCAGTCGAGAAAGGAGCTGGGTTTGGCTTTCCAGATCCAATGCTAGAGTATCAAAAGTGTCTGTCATGCATTCAATGGTTAACCGGCATCAATCACATCAGCAATACACTGATGGGGCACATCTGCAACCACTTGAGCCTGGCCTATCGCTGTCGGCAAAACCAGGCGCAACTGTCCTGAAAGCACTTTTTTATCACGCATCATGTGCTTAATAAAAGCATCGTAGTTCATCTCACTGGGTGCCTGTATGGGAAGATCCGCACTTTCCAGTAAGGCAGTGATGCGTGACACAGTTTTTGGCTCAATAAGACCGTGTCGCTGCGCCGTTTTAGCGGCCAACACCGTCCCTGCCGAGACCGCTTCACCGTGAAGCCAGTTGCCATATCCCATTTCTGCCTCAATCGCATGGCCAAACGTATGACCCAAGTTTAAGAGTGCACGGACGCCCGCCTCGGTTTCATCTTGTGCGACCACATCGGCTTTTATCTGGCAACAGCGGCGAATGGCATAACTGAGCGCATCCGGCGAGAGCGCTGTCAGTGCCGTCATTTCGCTGTCTAGCCAATCAAAGAAAGACGCATCGGCGATAATGCCGTATTTGATCACTTCGGCCATGCCAGCGGCAAACTCACGACGCGGTAGAGAACTAAGCACTTGCGTATCAATCACCACCGCTTGGGGCTGATAAAAAGCCCCAATCATGTTTTTGCCCAGTGGGTGATTAATGGCTGTTTTGCCACCAACCGATGAATCCACCTGCGCCAATAACGTGGTGGGCACTTGGATAAAGTCCACCCCGCGCTGATAGCAGGCGCTGGCAAAACCAACGATGTCACCAATCACGCCGCCGCCCAGCGCGACGAGTACCACATCACGGTTGTAATTGTTTTCTAATAGGAAGGTATTGATGGTATTAAACGTCTCTAAAGACTTGTAAGCCTCACCATCGGGGAGACTCAAGCGAGCGACATCCGCCGCGCCTGCCTGTTTTAAGGTTGAGACCAGTGCGTCGCCGTATAGCGGCATCACTGTCTCATTACTGATGACAGCAACCCGACGCGAATGGACGCTCCCAAATAGGCTAGCATCAGCTAACAGCCCTTCACCGATCGAGATAGGGTAGCTACGTGCCCCTAGGTTAACGTCTATCCGTTCCATGGTCGGGTCCTGTGTTTGGTTATTGCTGCTCTAACAGCGCCATGATTTGATWCGCCACCACTTTGGCACTTTGATCGTCAGTACGGACAACATAATCAGCAATTWCTTGATAAAGAGGATTACGCTCTTCCGCTAACGCCTCAAGCACTTCACGTGGTTGGTCAGTTTGTAATAGTGGTCGTTTCTTATCGCGTTGGGTGCGTGCCAGCTGCTTCTCGATGGTGGTTTCTAAATACACCACCACACCACGAGCAGAGAGACGGTTGCGGCTTTCTTTGCTCATGATCGAGCCACCGCCAGTCGCGAGAACGATACCTTGCTCTTCAGTGAGGTCGTTTATCACGTTTTCTTCGCGTTTACGGAAACCTTCTTCACCCTCAACGTCAAATACCCATGCAATGTCTGCTCCAGTACGATCTTCAATCACTGAATCAGAATCATAGAATTCCATATGAAGTTGCTGAGCGAGATGACGACCAATTGTGCTTTTACCAGCCCCCATAGGGCCTACCAAAAAGATGTTTCGTTTTTCAGCCATTTTAAGCAATTTTACGCGCGGTTAAATAAGACAACACCGCCCGCAGGCTTAATGAAAAAAGCCCGAGGCGCCAATTCCTCACAGATATTTCGTGATCAGATTAAAAATTATCTCAGGACAGTGGCCCCTTTGGCAACACCTAACCTAGCCTGTGACGATTTTAGGGGTCACAAAGATCAGAAGTTCGCGTTTTGCATGGTCTTTTAACTGGTGCTTAAACAAGTTACCAACCAACGGAATATCCCCCAGCAGCGGCACTTGGGTCTCTTTGTTGATCATGGTTTGCTGAAAGATCCCCCCTAAGACGACAGTTTCACCATTTTCCGCCAACACTTGGGTATTAATGCGCTTGGTACTGATCGACATCGCTTCGCCTTTTCCGGCCACCACCGCTTTTTCGGGCATATCTTGGGTTAACTTTAAATCCAAGACCAGCGTATTGTTGGGCGTAATTTGTGGGGTCACCGACAAGCTCAACACCGCTTTTTTAAACGACACCGCCACCGCACCGCTTGAAGACGCCTCGAGGTAAGGCAGCTCTGTCCCTTGTTCAATGTAGGCTGCTTTTTTATTGGTGGTGATCAGACGAGGGCTGGATACCACTTCTGCTTTCCTTTCACTTTCAAGTGCCGACAGCTCCAAATCGAGTAGAAGGTCATTGCCGAGCTTCGCCACTTGCATCGCCATACTCGAGGCGGAGGGGTTAGCAGCCGCAAGGTTCACATTGAGAAAGTCCCCCATATTAACGCCGTCTGTCGCCGCCTCGTTTAAGCTTTCAGGCCCTTGCCCCGTCACGTTGCTATCCCACATCAAGTTACCTTCCACAGACGGACCAACCGTGGTTGAGCCATTTCGATTCAATAGCCCCCAACGCACACCGAGTTCATCCACTGAGCCTTGCTCGACGGTCACAATGCGTGCCTCTATCTCGACTTGCTTGACCGGCACATCTAAATGACTCACTAACGTGCGAATACGATCGATGTTCTTCTCGATATCACGAATGATGATCGCATTGGTGCGCGAATCGAGTGAGACGGCACCACGAGGAGACAGCAAGCTGACTCCCTGCCCCTGGCCTCGGATTAACGCCGCGACGTCAGTGGCTTTGGCGTAGTTAACGGTGATCACGGCAGAAGACAAAGGCAACAGCGCGTCTGCTTGTTGCGCCATCTCGAGATCTTGTTTTTCTTGCGCCATCAGTTCTTTACGAGGGGCCACTAACATCACATCCCCACGTTGGCGCTTGTCTAACCCCTTGACCCTGAGAATCACATCCAACACATCTTGCCAGGGTACCCCGTCGATACGCATGGTGATATTGCCCTGCACACTGTCAGTGGTCACCAAATTAAATTGATTTTGTTCGGCAATCAGTTGTAACACCGCCCGCACAGGAATATCTTGGAAATTGATGGAAATCGGTGCGTCGGGAGCAGGGACTTGAGCAGTCGCCGGATCGGCGTCGCGCAAGGTGATAATTAATTGCTGATGCTGTTGTTGGTAATCAAACGTCATCGCTTGCTGGGCATCAATTTCTATCTTGGTGTAGCCTGCGACCTGGTTGATGTGAACGGCGTTCACAGGCAACCCCGTCTCTTGCCCTTTCATCCGCCCAAGTAAGTCTGGCTTGACGACCACCTGAGGTAATCGAATCATGAGCTGCTTAGGGCTCAACTGGCGAAAGTCCGCCATCACCGAGGCACTGTCAAAACGCAAGCTGATCTGCGTCTCTTGCGGCGTGGGAGACGTAAGTTGCGCCTGCACTAAGGTCACTGCCTCAGCGGCCTCCACTGCGGTACTCCATACCATCCCACAAACGAAAACAGTCACAATGACAGCTTGCGCCAGTCCTGATCCGAGTGTGCGTTTTACCCTGCTTGCTTTCATTCACGCCATCCTTTTTCCGACACGCCGGGGTGGGTTGACAAAGTCACAAAACGCGGCTGCCAGCAACCCAACCCATCTGGCAACAGCTGTTTAATTCTCACCTGGTTAGGTGCTACCTGAATCACACGACCATGATGCGGTCCTAATCGCTCTCCCCGCTTCACTTTGCGCACCAAACCGCTAGGTAATGCCATGAGTGCTTGCCTCTGCTCACCTTTGGTTAAACTGCCTGTCATCTGAAGCTGATCGAGTGGCACCGCCGTCAGTGGAGACGTCTGCTCTCCCGAAGTGGGCTGCCAACAATCCCCCATTGCTGCGAGATCCTGTCGACTATCAGGCGCAAGAAAAAAGGGGTCGCGACCGCTCGCGGAAAAAGCAAGCGGCTGGTAGGTTGGCGCGGGCGGGATCCGGGTGGCGCTCACCTCGGCGTGCGATTTTGCCTGTCTCATAAACTGATCAATGTCGGTATGATCATGATGACAGCCACTGAGAAGTGCTAGAAAGATGTACCCGTAGCGTCTCATACTGCTCCTTACTACCATGATTAACGACGCCCATCAGGGCCAGTGTATCGATAGGTGGTGGCCGACACTGACAGTCGTAAGTCGTCGGCTGGTGACGCTTGGTCACGCGTCAAGGTAAAGTTTTGCAGTGACACCAAACGCGTCATTGCCGCGATATCAGCGCTGAATGCGCCAATATCTCGATACTGCCCGTGTAAGACAATATCGATGGGGATCGCATCCAACCATTGCCCCTGCCGACGAGGCCGCCAAGCTAAAGTGTCGAAATTGAGTTGATGGCGCCCCCCAACGTCGCTAATGCCGGCCAATAATTCCGCCAATTCCTCTTCTTCGGGCAACTGCGCGATCAGCTGGTTATACTGTTGATTCAACGCGTTGAGTTGCGCTTCAACATCCGGCAATCCCGCCACTTCATGCGCAAGCTTTCGATACTGAGCTTTTAATGGTTGTTCTTGCTGGCTCACTCGCTGCCACTGCGCATGTTGCGGCCCAATCCCCACCACCCAAATGAGGCTTAAGATTATCCCGCCCAAGAAGAGCCATACACTCAGCTTGACCCATCGCGGTGCAAAGGGGAGATCTCGCCAGTCACATTCGATCACGATGCATCCTCCTCGCCACTTAATCGTTCGGGGGCAACATACTGGGTAAAGGAAAAGCTGAGCGTAAAGCGTTTATTGGGCCCAGCCGCTTTGCCATTCGTGACGACCGTCTCTATATCCAGATCGTCCACGGCTTGGTCCGTTTCCAGTGAGGCCAGTAAACGCGCAAGCTCCGCGTTGGAATGAACCCAACCTTCTAGACTGATGCGCTCCGCCTGTTGTGCAATGCGAGTAAGGTAGGCCCCAGGGGGCATCACACGAGGAATAAAGTTGAGTACGGCGGTCACATTATTACGCTGTTGCTGCAATTGGTTTACCAGCCCCAATCGTGACTGCAACGCGCGACGCTGCGTGTCTTGTTTCTCAAACTGAGCCAAGGTGTGTTTAAACTGCTTGATACCTTGTTCGAGTTGTTGGTTGCGTTCTTGCTGAATCGCGATCCTGTGCTGCTGTACTGCCGTGACTGTCCAGCCAAACAGGAGTGTTACCGCCACGACCATCAGTGTGGCCATGGCGAAGGCACGCTGTTGGCGGCGCTGTGCTTGTGCCCGCCACGGTAATAAGTTAATCGCCATCATTGCGCACCTCGCAGAGCCAGCCCAAGTGCCACAGTGGCGGGGGCATTCAAGTTTTCACAACCAAACGGCGCACCAGGATTGATAGAATGGCACGCTATCTGAGCCGGAAAGCGCATCGCTTCCGGCCAATCACCACTTAACCAAACGCTGGCATCAGAGTGGCTACCAGGTTGCGTCAGGTAGGCGTGATAGGCGTGTTCAATATGTTGGCATAGCACCTGATAGGACAGGTCATCGGCGTCAGCCTGTCTCGGGGACGTCAGCGATAATCGCTGCTGGTAATCCTCCCCATCGGTGCGTTTTCCGGTGACCGTTAGTGCCCCCGCACACACATGTAACCAAAGGGGCCAAGCATCGGGTTGATGGTAGGCCACTAACGCCTCATACAATGCTTGAAGACCATGCTGTTGTCGGTCAACCACACTCACGTTTAGCTTGGCCTGGTGACAAGCGGCAAGGATGGGCGCTAGCGTGGATTGGCGGCATGCGGTTACCTGGTAATGTGCGTCGCCAGGCTGCGTCCCGACGTCTTTTTTAGAAAAGTCGAACAGGAGATCGCTGATGTCCATATTGAGCGCTTGGCTCAGCGCCTGTCCGACCATCGCTTCTTGCTCTAGCGGATCATCGACATCCGCCGCCGTTAATGTTTTGCTGATCACAGTGTCGTCATCGACACCAATCACTACACTCGTCATCCAGCGCTGGTACCAAGGCAGCGGCTCGAGCATGTCGGCTTTCAACGTTTTAATTGACTCAACCAAGTGATCATCGTGATCGGTAGCCAGTGTGTGTAAGCTGACTACCTGCTGAGTCGCGGACGATGGCTGAATGGCCACCGCATGACTCGTCTGTCGGCCCAAAGCGAGACCTAAAACTGCCGAACTTCGCATCATTTCGTGTTAGGCTCCCAACGTTAGCGTGAAGTCAGTATTTACAAAACTGACCGCATCACGGGTTATTTTTAATGCTGGTGCCTTTATACTACTCACGTATGATTATTGAACGGCTCAATGGCAATAGAACGGGAAATCTCAGGTGAAGTTCATAAAGCGTTTGCTTATCTTTGCACTGGTTTGCACAGTGCTTGGAGTCACTACAATCTTTGGGTTTTACCTGTATGTAAAACCTGACCTCCCCGATGTAGCGACACTCAAAAGTGTCGAACTGCAGACTCCGATGCAGGTTTATAGCGCCGATGGGGCGTTGATCTCCCAGTTTGGTGAAAAGCGTCGCATCCCCGTCATGCTCGAGGACATCCCTCAGCCCATGATTGATGCATTGATTGCGACAGAAGATAGTCGCTTTTATCAACATCCAGGGATTGACCCTATCGGCATTGTCCGCGCCGCGGTGGTGGTGGCGATGTCAGGTACGGCCAAGCAAGGGGCCAGTACCATCACCCAGCAGCTGGCGCGTAACTTCTTCCTTTCCAACGAAAAACGTATTATGCGCAAGATAAAAGAGATTTTTATCGCGGTGCATATTGAGCAACTGCTTAGCAAGGAAGAAATCCTCGAGCTGTACTTTAATAAGGTCTTCTTAGGCTATCGCTCATACGGGGTGGGAGCCGCCGCCCAGGTGTACTTTGGCAAAACCCTTGATCAACTCACCTTGAGCGAAATGGCAGTTATTGTCGGATTACCCAAAGCCCCCTCCACCATGAACCCTTTGTATTCGCTCTCGCGCGCCACCGATCGCCGGAATGTGGTGCTGGGGCGGATGCTGAAAGAGGGGTATATTTCCAATGCCGAGTATCAGCAAGCGAAGAATGAGCCGATTGTGGCCCGCTATCATGGGGCTGAAATTGAACTGTCCGCACCTTACGTGGCAGAAATGGCCCGCGCATGGGCGGTTGAGCAGTTTGGCGAAGACGCCTATACCTCAGGGGTGCGTATCTTCACCAGCGTTGATGCTGATAAGCAACGCGCCGCGAATGAGGCGGCAGTAGAAAACGTTCTCGCCTACGATCGCCGCCATGGTTTCCGTGGCCCCGTTGCGACCTTGTGGCAAGCGCCAAGCCAGCGTTGGCAGCACCAGCGGATTGTCGACCATCTTGCCAAGCAGCCCAGCTACGGCCCGCTAGAGCCAGCGGTTGTGATCGATGTCCAAGCGCAATCGGCACAGGTTATTGGGCCCAATGGCCGTGAAATCGAACTGCCTTGGAAAGGGCTAGACTGGGCGCGACCTTATATCACTGATAGTCGCCAAGGCCCAGCGCCCAAACGAGCTGACGAGTTCCTCGCCAGTGGCCAACAAATATTTATTCGCCAGGTGGATAACAGCTGGCATTTGGCCCAAGTCCCTACCACCAATACAGCCTTGGTCTCTATGTCACCCTCAACGGGGGCAATCAAAGCACTGGTGGGCGGCTTTAACTTTGTCCATAGCAAGTTTAATCGTGCCACACAGTCAGTTCGCCAAGTGGGCTCAAGTATCAAGCCATTTATTTACTCCGCCGCAGTGAATGAGGGCATGACACTCGCCACCTTGATTAATGACGCCCCCATCAATCGCTGGGATCGCAGTCAAGGCGTGGCCTGGCGGCCGAAAAACTCGCCACCACGTTATGAAGGGCCACTGCGAGCGCGACTGGGTCTGGCACAGTCGAAAAACGTGATGGCGGTAAGGGTACTACGTCGTGTCGGACTGGATGATACCCTAGATTATCTCACCCGCTTTGGCTTTAAGCGTGATGATTTGCCGCGTGCAGAGGCGATTGCACTTGGCGCTGGGAGCTTGACGCCGGTTGAGATGGCACAGGGCTTTAGCGTGTTTGCCAATGGCGGCTATTTTATGGAGCCCTTTATCATTGATCGGGTCGAAACCCCATTCGGTGAAGAGATTTATCGCGCTAACCCACCAGTGATTTGTGATAATTGCGAGCAGCAAACGGAACAAGCCGATCCGTTTAATGAGCAGAATTTGCTCGCGCAAGATGACACCACCACACAGCGTCATGCCAAACAAGTCATTGATGAACAAAATGCATTTTTGGTACGCGAGATGATGCAAAGCAACATCTGGGGTGGCGGTGATTGGCGCTATGGGACAGGCTGGAATGGCACGGGCTGGCGCGCGCAAGCCCTCAAACGACGCGATATCGGCGGTAAAACCGGTACCACCAACGACTCCAAGGACACCTGGTACACCGGATACGGCCCAGGGATTGTCACCACGGTTTGGGTCGGTTTTGATGATCATTCGCGCAAGCTTGGGCGCACCACTCGCAATGCCAATCTAGGCGACGAGCGTCAGCCTATCCGCGGGGCAGAATCAGGCGCAAAAACAGCGGAACCGGCATGGATTGATTTTATGCAGCATGCTCTCGCGGATGTGCCTGAGCAGAATAAAGCCGTCCCCCCTGGTATTGTGAAAGTGCGGATTGACCGTGAGACCGGGCTTTTAACCAGAAAAACCGATCATACGTCGATGTTTGAGTACTTTATAAAAGGCACTGAACCCACCGAGTATGTATCGTCACAGCCGGATGGCAACATTTATGAGTCAGGCACAGAGTCGCTGTTCTGACCCTGTCGCATCGTCAATAGCCTCCTCACATCAAGACGCCCGCATCATCATGCGGGCGTCTTTTTATATCCACGTCACGCGATAAGCTAGTGGCGGTGGCGATCACTCATCACGTCGGTCATTTGTTCACGGATAGCGTCAGCCAGCTGCTCATAACGTCCTCGTAGCGGCGAGCCAGGACGGTAATCGAGCGTGATTTGGCGAGATGGCGTTGGTGACGTGGTGGGTATATACACCACACCATCTCGCTTATCAGCAGGAACAGACAATTGCGGTAATAAGGTGATCCCACTTCCTGCGGCCACCATGTTGCGCAAGGTCTCTAAACTCGTGGCACGAAAGCGTTGATCTTCACGCGCGCCCACTTTAAAACAAAAACCCATCGCCTGATCGCGCAAACAATGGCCATCACCAAGCATTAATAAGGTTTCGCCTTGCAGCACATCTAACGCCACCTCGGCACAATCGGCGAGGTGATGCTTTTCATTGACCGCGAGCAGCATCGGCTCGTCGTAAAGAGGCAGCTCTTTAAGATGCTGCGTTTCCTCCACTGAGGCCAGAATAATGCAATCGAGTTTGCCCTCTTCCAGTTGCTGCACTAGCTGCTGCGTCTGTCCTTCGTGAATAAACAGCTCCAGCTCAGGGAAACGATCACGCAGCAGTGGGATAATTTTAGGCAGCAGGTAAGGCCCAACTGTAGGGATCAGACCAATATGCAAAGGGCCGGTCATGCTTTCCCCTTGCTCACTGGCCAATTCGGTCAAAATTGTGACTTCGCGCAATACGTTACGTGCCTGTTGTACTAACCTCATACCGGCATCGGTGAACAAAACCCGACGACTGGTACGCTCAAGTAAGCTGACGCCGAGTTCATCCTCCAGTTTACGAATTTGGCCACTCAAGGTCGGCTGGCTGACAAAGCAAGCCTCAGCGGCTTTGCGAAAATGGCGGTGTTCAGCCAACGCAACCAAATACTCCAAGTCACGAATGTTCATCGTTGTCTCTTCTATAGGGGATAACTATCAAAACCATAGCATCAAGCGATTAGAGCTATCAATCTTATTTAGCAATACTAGACCCATCAAAACACAGCGAGTCACTTCTCGCTTAACAACTTTAATTGAAAACAAAAGGAACGATTCATGACAGCAACCAAAGAAGGCCAGCCAGTACCACAAGTAACCTTCCGCACTCGCGAAGGCGATCAGTGGAAAGACGTGACCAGCGATGACATCTTTGCCAACAAAACCGTCATTGTGTTCAGCCTGCCAGGCGCGTTCACCCCGACGTGTTCTTCTTCGCATCTACCACGTTATAACGAGCTGTACCCTGTCTTTCAACAACACGGCGTTGATGACATCGTTTGTGTCTCGGTCAATGACACCTTTGTAATGAACGCATGGAAAGCCGACCAAGATGCTGACAACATCCATGTACTACCTGATGGTAACGGTGAATTTACCGATGGCATGGACATGCTGGTCGACAAAAATGATCTTGGCTTTGGCAAACGCTCATGGCGCTACAGCATGCTGGTAAAAAACGGCGTGGTCGAAAAAATGTTTGTTGAGCCAAACGAACCAGGTGACCCGTTCAAGGTCTCTGATGCCGACACCATGCTGGGCTATATTGCTCCTGAGCATAAACTGCAAGATTCGATCACCGTGTTTAGCAAGCCAGGCTGCCCATTCTGTGCCAAAGCAAAACAAGCACTGATCGATGAAGGACTTCAGTTCGAAGAAATCATCCTCGGTAAAGATGCCACCACGGTCTCTTTACGCGCAGTCACCGGCCGTGCCACGGTGCCACAAGTATTTATCGGTGGCCGTCACATCGGTGGCAGCGAAGAGCTCGACACTTACCTAAACCAGTAATCCGCTGTTTGGGCGGCAGCCTTGCCGCCCGTTATTTTCCCAGGAGAAAGCAATGAAGACATTAACGGTTGATGTGGCTGTGATTGGTGGCGGGACCGCCGGACTCGGTGCCTATCGCGCGGCAAAAGCACAGACAGATAGCGTGGTGATGATTGAAGGCGGCCCGTATGGCACCACCTGTGCGCGTGTTGGCTGCATGCCATCCAAACTGTTAATTGCGGCCGCCGAAGCGGCGCACCATATCGACAAAGCGCCCGGTTTTGGTGTCTATCCAGGCGGAAGTACCGAGATAAATGGTCGTGAGGTAATGGATCGGGTTAAACGCGAGCGTGATCGCTTTGTCGGCTTTGTATTGGAAAGTGTCGACGACATCCCCGCCCAAGACAAAATCGATGGCTATGCACGTTTTGTCGATGATCATACCTTGATGGTTGACGATCACACCACTATCCATGCTGACCGCATTGTGATTGCGACCGGCTCGCGTCCGAGCTGGCCCGAGGCCTGGAATCACCTCGGTGATCGTTTGGTGGTCAACGATGATATTTTCGAATGGGATGACTTACCTGAATCGGTTGCCGTGTTTGGTCCGGGCGTGATTGGCCTTGAACTGGGCCAAGCGTTACACCGACTCGGTGTCGAAATGACTATGTTTGGTGTCGGCGGCCAAGTGGGTCCACTCACCGACCCAGATATCATGGCATATGCGGATAAAACCTTCAGCGAGGAGTTTTATCTCGATGCCGATGCCAAGGTTGAAGAGATGATCCGTGAAGGTGATAAGGTCCAAATCCGTTACCGCGACAAAAACGGCGAAAGCCAGTTGCGTTGGGTTGATTACGTGGTTGCCGCCACCGGTCGTCGCCCCAATGTCGACAAACTTAACCTTGACGCGACCAGCATCAAAGTAGACGCACGCGGTGTCCCAGTAGCCGATAGCTACACCCTGCAAACCACCGCAGCGCATATTTTTATTGCCGGTGATGCTAACAACCAAATTCCACTGCTGCACGAAGCGGCTGACCAAGCCAGAATTGCCGGTGACAACGCGGGGCGCGGCAAAGATATCCGTGCGGGACTGCGCCGTAGCAAGCTATCCGCGGTCTTCTCCGATCCACAAATTGCGATGGTGGGCGAAAGCTATAAAGCAATTACCGATCGTCTCGGCCCATGTGGCTGTTTTGAAATCGGTGTGGTTTCCTTTGAGGGACAAGGTCGCTCACGGGTCATGCTACGCAATAAAGGCTTGTTACACGTTTATGCCGAACAAGGCACTGGCCGTTTCTTGGGCGCTGAAATGATTGGCCCGAACGCCGAGCACTTGGCCCACTTGTTGGCATGGGCACATCAAAACCAAATGACGATTTCGCAAATGTTGGATATGCCCTTCTATCACCCAGTGATTGAAGAAGGCGTGCGCACCGCGCTGCGAGATGTGAATGCCAAGCTCAAGCTCGGTCCTGAAATGATCAAACACTGCATGGACTGCGGCCCTGGCTGCTAATCCACTGCCCTTTTCGCCGACGCTCGGCGCTTTACAGGCACTGCCTGTTGCTTCCCCAAGCACTTGCTTACCTTTGCCCTCCTTCGCGGAGGGCTTTTTTGTATCCCGCGGTTCACTGCGTCACAATAAGCTATCGCCGTTACCCACCAAGAGAAACCACATGGCTTGCAAATCCTGTCAATCTAGCATTTGGAAGCAGAAGCTGGGACGCTGCACGCGCTGTATGGCCCAACTTGCTATCATGTCTGCCATACTGTGGCCGCTTTGGTGGTGGGCCTATGCCGACACACCACGACAAGTGGAGTCGATTGCCTTGTTGTTCGCCGCCGGCAGTGCCAGCGCCTTGCTCATGCTTCATTTATTGATTTATCCATTTCGGCGCAATAAAAAGCGACACTAATGCCGCTTTCACTCTCCCTCGAGCGGCGAGAAAGTCGAGATCGTGGCTGGCCCAGCAATGTTATAAGTTAGCGCCACTTCGTCACAGGCGTGGAGGCGAGGACAGATTTCACAATCTTTCATTACTTTCTCAGGCAGTTGCGATTTTGACACTGGGGTAAAGCCTAATTGGGTGAAAAACTCTGGCACTCGGGTGAGGACAAAAACTTGCTCAATCGCCATTTGCTTGGCTTTTTTAATCAAGTGCATCATCAACGCCGTACCGTGACCTTGGCGCTGCCAGCCAGCTTCGATTCCCAAAGAGCGAATTTCTGCCAGCCCTGAGTCGTAAATATACAGCGAGCCGCAACCGGTCAAATCCCCTTGATGCTCGGATACCGCAAACAGGCCGATATTACGCACCAATTCATGGCGATCACGAGGTAAGTTCTCCCCCAACTTCGCCCAATACACCACCATGCCTTCGATGGTATCGAGATCCGTCAGCCGCGCTGAGCGCACCGTGACTTTGGGGGTAAAGCGCTTATCCAAACGCTTTTGCGCTTCTTGAATGGCAAAGCTAACCTGCTCGGGCGCGACCCCACCGAGTGCACGACGTTGGGCCAAGCAGGATTCAATCGTGAGCATGGCATACACATCGTCTTCAATCACCGGCGAGAATTGCTGCAAGGTGGCGAGCGGTAGATCTTCCAGTCCACAGCCTTGCTCAATAGCGGACACCACCGCCACACCCACAATATGGTGCGCTTCACGGAACGGGATCCCTTTGCTCACCAAATAATCGGCCAACTCGGTCGCATTGGCATGACCTTGCTGCGCCGCTTGCAAGGTTTTGTCTTTGTGAATGGTAATACCTTCAAAACACAAGGCGGCCATGTCCAAACAATCATGCCAAGTGTCCATGGCATCGAAGAGTCCTTCCTTGTCTTCTTGCATATCCTTGTTGTAAGCAAGCGGCAAGGCTTTGACCGTCATCATCATCGCCGACAAAGCACCGTACACCCGCCCCGTTCGGCCACGTATCAACTCTAGCGCATCGGGGTTTTTCTTTTGTGGCATCAGCGACGAGCCTGACGTCACCGTATCCGCCAGCTCGATAAACCCGGACTCGCCCGAATTGTAGAAGATCATATCTTCGGCCATCCGTGAGAGATGCAGCATCGACATAGACGCGGCGGACATCATCTCCATCACATGGTCTCGGTCTGAGACCGAATCCAAACTATTACGGGTGGCGCGTTTAAATCCCAGATTTTGTGCCAAGGCATCGCGGTCAATCGGGTACGCGGTGCCTGCCAGCGCCCCAGATCCTAACGGGCAGGTATCCAGACGATTAAGTGCATCTTTTAAACGGGTAGTGTCGCGCTCAAACATCTCCAGATAGGCCAAACACCAATGGGCAAAGGTCACCGGCTGTGCACGCTGTAAGTGGGTATAGCCGGGCAACACGGTATCATGGTGTTGGCTGGCCACATCCACCAGCTGCTGCTGAAGCTTGTCGAGAGACAGCAAGATTTGCTGGCCTTGTTGCCGACACCAGAGTTTAAGATCCGTGGCTACCTGATCGTTGCGCGAGCGTCCGGTATGCAGCTTTTTGCCCAAGTCTCCGACTTTATCGATCAGTTGCTGCTCGACCCAGCTGTGAATATCTTCGGCGTCTGAGTTTAAGATCTGCTCAGGATTTTCCATCACCGACAGCTTGAGCTCATTGAGCGCCAGCTCCAATTGCTGTTGCTCGTCATCACTCAGCACGCCCACTGAACGCAAGGCTTTCGACCAAGCAATGGAGCCCACAATGTCTTGCTCTGCTAGGCGATAGTCAAAGCGCAGTGAATCGTTAAACGCTTGAAACCGTTTGTCGGCTGCCTGACTAAAGCGTCCGCCCCATAATGCCATGCTGTCTCTCCTTACTGCTCACGATGCTTTTTTAATTAGGATTGTTTTTGTTTGTTCAGCGTACGAATCCGGCTCGACAGCGAATACAAACGGATAAAGCCTTCGGCATGGCTGTGATCGTAGACATCATCATCACCAAAGGTGGCAAAGTCTTCCGAGTACAAGCTATTGGTCGAGCGCTTTTGTACCACAGTCGCTTGTCCTTTATAGAGTTTGATCACCACCTCGCCCGTTACCGACGCGGCAAGAGAATTGGCCGCGGCAACAATCGACTGGCAAAGTGGCGTAAACCAACGCCCATCATAAATCAGGTGAGAGGCTTTTAAACCGAGCTCCTCACGGAACTGATAACTCTCTTTATCCAGCACCAGTTGTTCAACGCCACGCAACGCTTCCATGATGATTGTGCCACCCGGGGTTTCATAGCAGCCGCGGGATTTCATCCCCACCAAACGGTTCTCAACGATATCAATCCGCCCCACCCCGTGGGCTGCCCCTTTGTCATTCAATAGCGTTAGCACGTCATAAGGCGACATGGACTCACCATCGACCGAGACCACTTCCCCGCTTTGTACACCCAAGGTGACAAACTCAGGCGTGTTGGGTGCCTCTTCCGGTGCCACTGTCCATACCCAGCAATCTTGGTTGGCCGCTGTCCAGGTATCTTCCAGCACACCGCCTTCGGTTGACACGTGCCAAGCATTGGCATCACGTGAATAAATTTTCTCAAGGCTCGCCGTACAGGGAATGTCGCGGGCGGCCAAGTAATCGAGCAAGGCTTCACGACTGGTGAGATCCCACTCCCGCCACGGCGCAATCACTTTCAGTTGCGGCGCCAGCGCGGAGAAGGTGCTCTCAAAACGAACCTGATCGTTCCCCTTGCCGGTACAGCCGTGGCAAAGTGCATCTGCCCCGACCTCAAGGGCGCACTCGACCTGCGCTTTAGCAATGATAGGACGCGCCATCGAGGTGCCTAGTAGATATTTACCTTCATACACCCCACCGGTTTTTAGGCTAGGGTAAATATAATCTGCCACCATTTCGTGTTTCAGATCGGCGATAAAACACTGTGACGCCCCGGAGGCGATCGCTTTTTGCTCAATGCCTTCGAGCTCTTGTTCGCCTTGACCGACGTCGGCCACAAAAGCCACCACCTCACAGTCATAGTTTTCTTTTAGCCATGGAATGATGGCCGAGGTATCCAATCCACCCGAATAGGCCAGTACCACTTTATTTACCTTGCTCATCTTGCTCTCCTTAAATCCTAAATCGACGGTGTCGTCGCGTCGTTATACGTCTTATTAACTGGCGCTAAACCGGGTACCGATTTGCTGGCCATCGAATAATTGCGTGAGTTTTTCTGGATAACGCCAGGTGGCAATCTCTACCGGTTTACCTAATTCGCGGGCGGCGGCAAACGCCGCGTTGACCTTGACCACCATGCCATCGGTGATCACGCCTTTTTCCATCAAGTGCTGCGCATCTAACTCGGTGAGGCAAGGCAGTAAGTGCCCTTTGCCGTCTAACACACCGCTGACATCTGACAGCAACACCAGCTCAGCGCCTAGCGTGGTTGCCACCGCCACCGCCGCTTGGTCGGCGTTGACATTCATCAGCTCACCTTGGTCACTGATGCCAATCGAGCTAATAATGGGGACACAATCGGCGGCCAATACCGCCTGTAGCAGGCTAGGATCACCGGCGCTAGCTTCCCCCACTGCACCTAGTTCAGGGTCCAGCTGGCTGACCTGACACAAGCCGCCATCGGCCAAGCTCAAGCCACAGCTTTTAATCTTCGCCTTACGCGCTTCGGCTAACAGCAGCTTATTCGCCGTCCCGGCGAGGGCACCGGTGACATAATCAATCTGGTCGGCCGGCGTGACCCGCAAGCCTTGTTTTTTCACACTGGTGAGGGCGAGCTTTTTGAGCAGATCATCGACCAAGTAGCCGCCACCGTGCACCAGCACTAACGGGCGCTCAGCCTCACTGCGATAGGTGTTGATCGCGCCGAAAACCTTGGCGAGAGTCTCGCTGCAGCTCAGTGCCGCGCCGCCTAACTTAATCACTAATGGCGTTTTCATCCGTTTCTCCTAGACAATCGCTGTGGTTTCGGCAAAGCCAAACTTGAGGTTTAAACACTGCACGGCTTGGCTGGCCGCGCCTTTGAGTAAGTTATCGATCGCACTGGTGAGGATCAGGTGCCCATGCGCGGCCTGATAACCAATATCGCAAAAGCCGGTATGCTGCACCGCTTGCAGCTTGGCCACCTCACCGGCTGGGAGCACCCGTACCAGCGGCGCCTCTTGATAGGCGTAAGAGAGTGCCTGCCCCACCTCGGCCTCACTGACACCTGGGGCTAATTTGGCGGTAATGGTGGCAAGAATGCCGCGCTTGTAGCTGCCCAGGTGCGGGGTGAAAATCACCGGCGTATCTAGGTGTGCGGCAATTTCTGGCTGATGACGATGAGAAAACACCCCGTAGGCATGCAGGCTCACTTCGCAAAAACTGTTGGTCAGACTCGCTTTGCGCCCCGCGCCCGTCACGCCACTGGTGGCATTGATCACCGGCCACATTTGTTTATCCAACAAGCCTGCATCCAGCACAGGTTTGAGCGCTAATTGACTGGCGGTGGGATAGCATCCCGGCACGGCGACCAGCTGTGCTGCCGATAATGCTTCCTGTTGCCACTCCGCCAAGCCATACACGGCTTGCTCAAGCCATGTCGGTGATTGGTGCGCAAAGCCGTAATGGGCAGGATAAAAATCGGCTTGATTGACCCGATACGCCCCCGACAAATCAAACACCACGCAACCTTGAGCCAGAAAAATCGGCGCCAAGTCATGACTGACCGCGTGCGCGGTGGCTAAAAACACCACATCGGCTTGCTTGGCGACATCCTGTGGCGAGGACAACGGCATCAGTGGCATATCCACCACGCCACGCAGTTGGCCGTGCAACGCGCTCACAGGGCGATTAGCGTCTTCACTGCCTGCCGAGACATATAAACCGGCCAAGTGCAATTGCGGATGGCGATGGACAAGGGCAATAAGCTCGGCTCCTGTGTAGCCACTGGCACCGACAATAATGGTGTTAAGTGTCATGGGTGTCTCTCTTTATGGGTGTTTAAGGCGTGCTGCGGGGCAGCAGAGGATCGAGGGCGTAGCCGATAGCCACGCAAAGCAGGCTAGCGTCGTCGAGCAGAAAGGGCGTTGTGTTTGGCAGCGAGTGGCATCATGGTCAACTCTCAATAAAATATTTTTATTCATAAATAGTGAATGGTTATTTTTTATCGTATTCCCGTTTGGCCGTCAACCCCCAAAAGCGTAAAAAATCACTTTTAATGTCTATTCATTCATATTAGAGCAATAATTCCATCTAACCATGCAAATGACACTGACGCTATTCACGAGAAAGTCGCGATATGGCGGGCGCGGAGAAGCCCTCGGAAGACTGGCAAGCCTGAAAGCTGAAACTTTTTTTCAGCTTTTGGGGTGGCTCTATGATAAGCATCAAATCCGGCGGCCAGTTTTCGCGCTAATTTGCGGTTAAGTTGACCCGATCGCGCAATATTCGCTAGATTGGTTCTTTACAGTCACAGTAGGATGTAACTTTGTTACAGAATGGATACGCTATGAACGAAAAGTACTCTGCCTTAAAAAGCAATGTCAGTATGCTTGGCCGTCTGCTGGGTAACACCATCCAAGATGCCCATGGCCCCGCACTTTTAGAAAAAGTTGAGGAAATTCGTCAGCTCTCAAAATCGGCTGCCGCTGGCAATCAGGACGATCATGCTAAGCTGAAAACCGTGCTGCAAAACTTGCCGGCTGACCAACTGCTTCCGGTCGCCCGCGCCTTTAGCCAATTTTTGAATCTGACTAATATCGCCGAGCAATATCACACCGTCTCGCGTCAATGCGACGCGCTGGAGTGCAGCCCGGATGCTATCGACGATTTACTCCGCCGTGTCAGCCAAGGTGAGATTAATGCCAATGACGCGCAACAAGCGATCGCCGATTTAAAAATTGAGTTAGTCCTGACCGCTCACCCGACCGAAATCGCACGCCGTACCACCATTCATAACTTGGTGCAGATTAATAAATGTTTATCGAAATTAGAGCTCAGTGAACATTTGGGGGCGGCAGAGCGCGCCAAAACCGAGAAACGTCTCGAGCAGTTGATTGCGCAAGCCTGGCACACCGATGTGATCCGCCAAGACCGACCTACCCCGCTTGATGAAGCCAAGTGGGGCTTCGCGGTGATTGAAAATTCACTGTGGCAAGCGGTGCCCGCGTTTTTACGCCAATTTGATCAGCAGCTTGCAAGCCATCTCGATATCAACTTGCCCATTGATGCCAAGCCAGTACAAATTTCCTCGTGGATGGGTGGCGACCGCGACGGTAACCCGTATGTCACCAGCGAGGTCACCCGTGAAGTGATGCTGTTATCACGCTGGAAAGCGGCGGATTTGTATTTGCGCGATGTCCAGGATTTGATCAGTGAACTGTCAATGACCCAGTGTGATGACACTGTGCGTGAGATGGCCGGCGAGGCACACGAACCGTATCGCGCCATCCTCAAAACCTTGCGCAGTCAGCTAACGCACACCCTGAGCTATTTGGACGCCAAACTGAAAGGCGAGCGCGCCTCCTCACAAGGGATCCTGACCGACACCCAGCAGTTGTGGCAACCATTACTGGCGTGTTACCAGTCTCTCCACCACTGTGGCATGGGCATTATTGCCGACGGCAAGTTGCTTGATGTGCTTCGCTGCGTGCAATGTTTTGGTGTACACCTGATCAAGCTCGATATTCGCCAAGAAAGTACCCGCCATGCCGATGTGCTCTCAGAAGTGACCCGTTATTTGGGGATGGGCGATTACGCCCAATGGAGCGAGCAAGACAAGCAAGCCTTCTTAACCCGCGAACTGGCGTCTAAACGTCCGTTGCTGCCGCGTGATTGGTCACCGTCACCTGAGGTACAAGAGGTGATCGACACCTGCCGCGTGATCGCCGAACAGCCACGCGAAGCCTTGGGTGCCTATGTGATTTCCATGGCACGCACCGCCTCCGACGTGCTGGCCGTGCATCTATTGCTGAAAGAAGCCGGCTGCTCGTTCCGTATGGACGTGTGTCCGTTGTTCGAAACCTTGGATGATCTGAATAATGCCGAGGCAGTGATTGGGGAGCTGCTAGCCATTGATTGGTACCGTGGCTTTACCCAGAACGTTCAAATGGTGATGATCGGTTACTCGGATTCCGCCAAAGACGCTGGGGTAATGTCTGCCGGGTGGGCGCAATATCGCGCCATGGAAGCCTTGGTCAATTTATGTGATGAGCAAGGAGTTAATCTCACCCTTTTCCATGGCCGCGGTGGCACCGTGGGTCGCGGTGGGGCGCCCGCGCATGCGGCTTTGCTCTCACAGCCTCCTCGCAGCCTAAAAGGTGGCCTACGGGTGACCGAGCAAGGGGAGATGATCCGCTTCAAGCTGGGGCTGCCCGACGTTGCCGTCAACAGCTTAAACCTTTACACCAGCGCGATTTTGGAAGCGAACTTGCTGCCACCACCGGAGCCTAAGCAGGAATGGCGTCAGCTGATGGACACCTTAAGTGACATCTCCTGCCAAGCCTACCGTGATGTAGTGCGTGGTCATGAGCAATTTGTGCCTTACTTCCGCTCTACCACGCCGGAGCTTGAGTTAGGCAAACTGCCATTGGGGTCGCGCCCTTCCAAACGCAATCCCGATGGCGGTGTCGAGAGCTTGCGCGCGATTCCTTGGATTTTCGCCTGGAGTCAAAATCGTTTATTGCTGCCGGCTTGGCTGGGGGCTGGACAAGCGATCGATCACGCCATTTCCAAAGGCCATAAAGCCCAGCTGGAAGAAATGTGCCGCGAATGGCCGTTTTTCTCCACCCGTCTTGGGATGCTGGAGATGGTGTTTACCAAAACCAACTTAGACATTGCCAAGTACTATGATCAGCGCTTGGTCGATGAAAGCCTCTGGCCGCTGGGTGAATCCTTGCGGGATCAGTTGCGCCAAGATATCCAAGTGGTACTGGCGGTGGAAAACAGCGATAACCTGATGGAGCAAAACCCGTGGGGGGCGGAAGCGATTCGCTTACGTAATATTTACGTCGAGCCACTCAATATGCTGCAAGCCGAGCTGTTATACCGTACGCGTCAGCAAGCGGATCCGGACCAATCGCTCGACGATGCCTTGATGATCTCCATTGCGGGGATTGCCGCCGGCCTGCGTAATACCGGCTAATCCTTGTTAGTCAAGCCGTACCCTCGGGTGCGGCTTTTTTGTTTTTGTATCGATTTGTCGTGTCACAGAGACCGCTGCTCGTTTTTTTTCGCTAAAGCGTCAGCGAATGCTTGCTGTTACATTGATAATATTATTACTATTAAAGGTCGCACTGACGCGACCCAACAACGCAAAGGAATTGCCATGAAAGACGAAACCCTCTCGATTCATCACGGCTACCAGACCGACCCCACTACCAAATCGGTGGCAACGCCCATTTATCAAACCGTCGCTTACGAGTTTGATAATGCGCAACATGGTGCTGACCTGTTCAACCTTGATGTTCCAGGCAATATCTACTCTCGGATAATGAACCCGACCAACGACGTGTTGGAGCAACGGGTGGCGGCATTAGAGGGCGGCATCGCGGGGCTTTGTGTCAGTGCTGGTGCGGCCGCCATCACCTATACCATGCAAACTCTCGCCAAGGCCGGTGATAACATCGTCGCCACACCACAGCTTTACGGGGGCACCTATACCTTGTTTGCCCATATGCTCCCCGAGCAAGGCATTGAAGTACGTTTTGCCCCCAGTGACGACGCCAGTGCGATTGAGGCGCTGATTGATGACAACACCAAAGCGGTATATTGCGAGTCGATTGGTAACCCTGCCGGCAATATCGCGGATATCCCCGGTTTTGCCAAGGTCGCTCACGCGCATGGGGTCCCCTTGGTCGTCGATAATACCGTGGCCACGCCTGTTCTGTGCAAACCGATTGAGCATGGTGCCGATATCGTGGTGCACTCACTCACCAAGTACATTGGCGGTCATGGCACTACCCTTGGCGGTATAATTGTCGATGGCGGCACCTTTGATTGGGTGGCACATCAAGCCCGCTTCCCGCAATTCTCACAACCGGAGCCGGCCTATCACGGCGTGGTTTATAGTGAGACCTTTGGCCCAGCCGCGTTTATTGCCCGCGCACGTACAGTGCCGCTACGTAACAGTGGCGCGGCCCTCTCGCCGATGAATGCTTTTATGTTGATGCAGGGGTTAGAAACCTTAAGCCTACGTATGGAGCGCCATTGCGAGAACGCCAAAGCCGTGGCCGATTACCTTGCCAATCACCCGGCCGTGGCGTGGGTCAACTATGCCGGTCAACTCAATCATCCTCATTACCAACGTGCTAAGTCGCTTATCCGCGGTGGACTGCCGGCCTCATTGCTGTCATTCGGCTTAAAAGGCGGCTTTGACGAGGGAGTGAAATTTTATGATGCGCTGAATCTTTTCAAGCGCTTGGTGAATATTGGTGATGCCAAGTCACTGGCGTGCCATCCCGCCTCGACCACGCACCGCCAGTTGAACGAGCAAGAGCAAGCGAAAGCCGGGGTGACACCCGAGATGATCCGTCTTTGTGTCGGCATTGAGCATATCGATGACATCATTGCCGATTTAGAACAAGCCTTGGCGACGGCAAAATAGCCCAAAGAAGGCTAGCCGCTCCCAGGCTAAACAATCGTTGTACCAACAAAACTGTGGATATAAGAGATGTCACTTCCCCATGTAATACTGACAGTGCTAAGCAACTGTGAGGCGACGGGTTATGATATTACCAAGGCGTTTTCCACCACCATCAGTAATGTGTGGAAAGCCAGCCATCAACAGGTATATCGTGAACTCAATAAGCTCGCCGATCGAGGTGCGGTCACCTACCGGCTTGAACCGCAAGTCGGGAAACCGGATAGAAAGGTGTACGCCATCACGCCTGTTGGCACCGACATGCTAGAAGCGTGGTTTATTCAAACGCCCAAGTTAGCGCCACCGCGTGACGAGTACGTGGCAAGATTACTCAGTTGTGAGGTGCTCGACCCCGCTCCCATGCTGGATCATGTGAATAACTTGATTGCCGAGTCTCAGCAGCTACTTAATCACTATACGCTACTGGAACAACGTGAATATGGCCAAGTCACACTACTGACTTCACAACAACGTTTAATGCGCCTCGCACTGCGACGCAGTATTCATCAACGCCGCGCCTGGTTGGCCTGGGYGCAGGAAGTGCGCGACGAACTCACTATGCTCGCGGCCAGTGCTTAATCAATACAACAAACACAACACGCAACCTAATACGCCCCGACATAACCGGGGCGTATTTTTTAAGGTGTGACCGCTAGTGGGCGAACCCCCAAGGTATGACACAGGGCATAGGTTAATTCCGCACGGTTAAGGGTATAAAAGTGAAAATCTTTCACCCCTTCGCGGCTTAGCACCCGCACCATATCAAGCGCAATCGAGGCGCCCACCATCTGGCGCGTGACGGGATCATCTTCCAGTCCTTGATACTGTTTGTGCATCCACTGCGGCACACGCACATTGGTCATCTTGGCAAAGCGTGACGCCTGCTTGAAGTTAGAGACGGGCAAAATCCCCGGCACAATCTCCACATCAATCCCCGCGGCCACACAGCGGTCACGAAAGCGCAGATAGCTTTCAACATCGAAGAAAAATTGGGTAATCGCCCGGCTGGCCCCCGCATCCACTTTGCGTTTAAGGTTAATTAAATCCGCCTGTGCGCTTTTCGCTTCTGGATGTACCTCAGGGTAAGCGGCAACCGAGATATCAAAGTCATGCTCCTCTTTGAGCAAACGCACCAAGTCCACCGCATACATATCCGGCTTTTTCTCTGGCGAGGGTAAATCCCCGCGTAACGCCACAATGTCACGGATGCCATTCTGCCAATAGTCGCGGGCAATGTGGCGAAGCTCATCTTCAGTGGCATCAATGCAGGTTAGATGGGGCGCCGCGGCGATACCGGTTTGATCATGAATGCTTTTCACGATGTCATGGGTGCGATCACGCTCACCCGAGTTGGCGCCATAGGTCACCGACATGAACTTAGGTTTAAGCGCTTTTAAGCGATGCACGGAGTTCCAAAGCGTCTCCTCCATGGTTGGGGTGCTGGGCGGAAAAAACTCGAATGAGACATTAATATCGCCATCTAAGTCAGCAATATTCTGATTGAGTGCATCAATGTGGCCTGCGTGCGTGTAGCTCATATCCTCTCCCTGACACCGAACGGCGCTGTTCAGTATGACTGTATCTGCTGTGTTTTATACTTATACGTTTAGACGTCCATATGTCTAAAGATTGTCGTGATTCGATGAAAATGTCAACGATACGGGCCATGAAAAATACTCATGGTGTGATGAAGATAGACGACGCGGCCACCAAAATGCGCCTAGATTGCCCATGTTTCACACAAAAAAAGCTGTCTACGCAGCGCGTAGACAGCTTGATCACGGTTATCCACGAGCAGACTAGTGAAGGCGACTTATCAAGCGATTTAAGTCGGATTGAATGGCGCCCGCCGTGACATCACGTCCCGCCCCGGGGCCACGAATGACTAATGGATTTTCGCGATACCATTGGCTTTCAATCGCAAATACATTGTCACACGGCAACAGATGAGCCAGTGGGTGCTCGCTGGGTAAGGTTTCTAGGCTCACTTGCGCTTTACCGTGAGCATTTAAGCGCGCGACATAGCGGAGCACTGACCGGTTTTTATGCGCCTTGTCTAATCGCTCTTGTAGTTGTTCATCCATTTGGTGGGCATGATCAAGAAACGCATCCAAAGACAGATCAGCCAGTGGTTTAGGCACCAGGGATTCGACCTTGACCTGCTCTGGCTCAAGCGACATGCGCGCTTCGCGTGCCAAAATCACCAATTTACGCACCACGTCGGCACCCGACAGGTCATCCCGAGGATCAGGCTCGGTGAGCCCTTGCTGCCATGCTTGTTCCAGTAATACGCTGAATGGCACTTCACCACTAAATTGCAAGAACAGCCACGACAAGGTGCCAGAAAAGATCCCAGACAGCGCAACAATCGTGTCGCCACTTTCACGCAGATCTTGCACCGCGTAGTTAATGGGTAACCCTGCGCCCACGGTCGCATTGTAGAGCCAATGGCGCCCGGTTTTGCTAAACGCCTGCTGAATCGCGTGATACTGCTCGGCTGGCGCGGCCCCCGCTTCTTTGTTGGCGGAGATTAAGTGAAAGCCATGCTCTGCCAGTCGCGGGTACAAGTACGCTAATGACGCACTGGCGGTAACATCCAATACAATCACATCGTCATACGGGTGATTAAGTAAGCGGGTGAGCCATTCGTCATCAAAATAAGGCTCGCAACGCTCATCAAACCCCTCTAATACCTGCGTGGCATCAATGCCGGCGAAATCAAGCCACTGGTTGCGACTGTCCACCACTGAGATCAATGACACTTCCTTGCCATGGCGTTTTTCCAGGTGTGCTTTTTGCTCGGCAAAAAGGCTTAACCAGCGGGTGCCAATATTGCCTTTGCCCACCAACACCAAACCGATCCGGCGCTGGGCTTGAAACAAGGCATCATGCAAGCTAGCGACGAGGGCTTGAGTATGTACTTGGCGAAGGATCGCCACCATGCTCAGTCCAGACGCAGACTCACTGATAAACTCCACCGGTTGGGATTTCAATTGTTGATAAAAGCCATGGCAATGGACGGGATTGTTCACCACGCCCGCTCCTACAGCCGCCACCATGGTAAAGCCTTCACGCAGTTTGAGTTCAGCCGAAAGGCCAGCATCTTGAATTTGCGCCATTACTAGCGCCACCACTTCTGTGGTAAATGCCAACAATATTCGGTATTGATCGTCTTGATAATCGGTTGCCAGTGGCTGCACCTTCAGCTGTGACAAAATCCGACTAAGCTCCTGCTTTATCGCCTGAAAGTCTTGTCCTCGCGCAACATCAAACTGGAGTAAGCTTACCTCATCCAACGCCGTAATGATTTTTGCCCCGCGCCCGGTGGCTAATACGCGTTCAATACGTGTTGAGCCGCTATCCGGCGCTTGGGTGCAACGCAAGGTTAGGTCGGTGGCACTTTGCGCCACCGGCTGTAAGGTGCGGCTATGCAGCACGGGAGCGGCAAGACGCGCCAGCTCGCCCGCCTCGTCAAGACGAATCAAAGGTAGCAAACAGGCATTATCAACATGGCGAGGATCGGCGCTATACACCCCGGCGACATCACTCCAAATAGTCACACGGCTGACGCCCGCCAGCGCCCCCAAGACAGTAGCCGAGTAATCGGAGCCATTGCGCCCCAACAGCACCGTCTCTCCCGCTTGGTTTTGTGCCATAAAGCCAGTGATCACCACATGTGTATCGCTATGCTGCGAAAGCTGATTTTGCAGTAAAGGCCAGGACGCCCCCCGATCCACTTCTGGTTGAGCGGCGCGCTCGGCGCGCAAACACTGGCGTGAGTCTAACATCACCGCCGCACGCTGATGCTGCTTCAATAACTGGGCCAACAGGCGCGCCGACCAGACCTCACCAAAACCTTGCACGTAAGCTTTGTCATTTTCACTCACGCCCTTATCGCCCAGCGACGCGATGGTGGCAATATCCGCATAAAGTGCATCCACTAGCTGTTGTTTTGTCTCTCCATCCACCAAGTTTTCAATCAAATCTTGCTGGAAGGCGCGCACCGTTTGTAAGGTCTCATGCGCCACTCGTCCATCCTTGTCTAATTGCGCCAACCACATGATCAGCTGGTTAGTGGTTTTTCCTGCCGCAGACACCACGATCAAGTCTTGCTGGCTCGCATGCGCGGTCAATACATCGACCACGCGGCGATAGCAATCAGGGCTCGCAAGGCTACTGCCACCAAACTTGTGTAATTGGCGTGGTGACTCTGGGGACGTTTCCATCGGTTGCGCATGCATGGCAAGGTCTCTCTTAATGTCTATCAATCTCGGTAAAACGGCGCGCACGGCGGCGCAGCCTCTATCGGGGGTTGTCCCCTAAACGGGCAAAAGCATTCGCCAAATCGGCGACCAAATCTTGCGCATCTTCTAATCCAATCGACAAGCGTAATAAGGTCGGCGAAATGCCGGCTTCTGCTTGCGCGGCGTCACTCATAGCTCGGTGCGTCATCGAGCCAGGGTGAGTGATCAAGCTTTCCACGCCCCCTAGCGATTCGGCCAGAGCAAATAACGAAAGGCCGTCAATAAACCGCGCCACACCAGCTTGGTCGGTCTCTAACTCTAGGCTCAGCATGCTACCAAACCCCGCTTGCTGACGCGCAGCAATTTGGTGACCAGGGTGAGAGGCCAACCCGGGATAGTATATTTTCCGCACCGCCGGCACCGTTTGTAGGTAGCTCAGTACCGCTTCAGTGTTGTGCTGGTGTTGTTTAACGCGCGCGCCCAGTGTACGCAACCCTCGCAATGTCATATAACTGTCAAAGGCATTGCCCGTCGCCCCTAGGCAATTTCCCCACCAAGCCAGTGTGTCTGCCAATTCATCCGTACGCGCGACCACCGCGCCACCGACAATATCGGAGTGACCATTAATAAACTTGGTGGTGGAATGGACCACCATATCCGCGCCCAGCGCAAACGGCTTTTGCAAGGCGGGCGATAAAAAGGTGTTATCCACCACCACCCGGGCCCCAACTTGATGGGCCTTTTGGCTTATTTCTGCGATATCGACCACGCGTAGAAGTGGATTAGATGGAGTTTCCACCAGCACCAACTTGGGCTGCTTAGCCAATGCCTGCGCCAACCCCTCATGGTCGGATTGATCGACAAAACTCACCTGCCAAATGCCTTGTTTGGCGCGTGATTCGAGCAAGCGATAGGTGCCGCCATAACAATCGTGCGGGGCGACGATATGATCACCCGCCTCCAATAGAGATAACACCAAGTTTATCGCCGACATGCCACAGTTAGTCACTACCGCACCCGCGCCCCCCTCTAAGTCAGTCAGCGCTTGTTCCAACTGCGCACGCGTTGGGTTGCCGCCTCGCGCGTAGTCGTAGGTAGGCACATCCCCCAGAGCCGGGAAACGGTAATTGGTCGATAAATACAAGGGAGGCACTACCGCATGGTGCTGGGTGTCGGTGCCAATCCCAGTGCGAACGGCGATGGTGTCGGTTTTTTTCTCTGTCATTATCTGTCCTTGCTAGTCTGTTTGCGCATGGTGGGCGTGATCCAGGCGTCATACTGCCACCTTACCCGTCGCTTTTTGGGACGTCAATACTTCTAGACGTCTACACTCCTTTGCATGTGGCGGTTAATATAGCTAAAATCTCCGCAGCATCATCCTGGGTATTCCTTAATCAAGATAGGTGAGACATGGCGCAGTGGAACGGCGACTACATTAATCCGTATGCCGAACATGGTAAAAAGAAAGAGCAGGTAAAGAAGATCACCGTCTCTATCCCATTAAAAGTACTAAAAATTCTTACTGATGAGCGCACTCGTCGTCAGGTGCAAAACCTGCGTCACGCGACCAACAGCGAGTTGTTGTGTGAGGCATTTCTTCATGCCTACACCGGTCAACCTCTGCCAACCGATGACGATATCCGTAAGGATAAACCCGACAGCATCCCCGCCGAAGCGCGTCGGATCATGAAAGAGCTGGGTATCGAATTCGACGATAGCGAATACTAAAAAAACCCGCCAACCGGCGGGTTTTTCATTACCTGCAGCATCGTGCTGTCTGCCACTTACGCATGACAACATGCCTCGCTACATCATATAGTTTTCTGGCATCTCGATACGAGCTACGCCGGTTTCGACGGCCGCCAGCGCCACTGCACGTGCTACTTTCGGCAACAAACGCGCGTCCATGGGCTTGGGAATGATGTAATCAGGACCAAAGCTGAGCGAAGACAAGCCGGCGGCGTCTAATACTGTTTGTGGCACCGGCTCTTTGGCCAAACTGCGAATGGCCTCGACCGCGGCCAGTTTCATCGCATCGTTAATTTCACTGGCACGCACATCCAATGCACCACGGAAAATAAACGGGAAACAAAGTACGTTATTGACCTGGTTGGGATAATCCGAACGCCCGGTTCCCATGATCAGATCATCCCGGACTTGATGTGCCACATCCGGGTGGATTTCAGGATCCGGATTCGAGCAGGCAAATATCACGGGCTTGTCTGCCATCAGCTTCAAGGCCTCTGGTGAGAGTAAGTCAGGGCCAGATACGCCAACGAACATGTCCGCGCCTTCAATCACATCTTCGAGGGTACGTTTATCGGTGTTATTGGCAAACAGCTGCTTGTATTTGTTGATATCATCACGACGCGTATGGATCACGCCTTTACGATCCAACATATAGATTTTTTCTCGCTGCGCACCACATTTTATTAATAGCTCCATACAGGCAACCGCGGCCGCGCCAGCACCCATGCACACCACCGTCGCCTCACGGATATCTTTGCCTTGTAGCTCGAGCGCGTTAAGCATGCCGGCAGCAGTCACGATGGCAGTACCGTGTTGGTCATCWTGCAATACAGGCACTTCGCACCGTGCAATCAGTTGTTTTTCAATTTCAAAACAATCAGGGGCTTTAATATCTTCGAGGTTGATACCGCCAAAGGTGTCAGCAATATTGGCCACGGTATCAACGAACTCATCGATAGTGCGGTGTTTCACTTCAATATCAATCGAGTCCAAACCGGCAAAACGCTTGAATAATAACGCTTTACCTTCCATGACGGGCTTAGAAGCCATCGGGCCTAAGTTCCCCAATCCCAAAATCGCGGTGCCGTTTGAGATCACCGCCACCATGTTGCCTTTACCCGTATAGCGGTAAACCGCATCTGCGTCTTGCGCTATCTCTCGCACCGGCTCAGCAACGCCAGGACTATACGCTAGGGCGAGATCCGCGGCCGAGTCGGCCGGTTTGCTCAATTCAACAGAAATTTTTCCGGGAGTAGGGTATGCATGATAATCCAGCGCTTGCTGGCGTTTATCGTCCGACATCTAGTGTTCCTAATTATTATCGTGAAGGGATAGATAACCAATATCGCCAGGGAAGCGTGAACGATATTAGCCAGACACTCGACAAACCACACAGGGAAGGTTTGCATTCGCATAAAGATGGTAACGCAGGGAGCAAACGTCCACCAGTGCTAACACGCATTCGCGATGATGCTCGGACCTGTTGCCCCAATACAAGGACGATACGATCAAAAAAAGGGACGCTGATGCGTCCCTTCTCTGTATTCGGTCAATAGCGGCTTATTTTTTGCTGCTAAGGGCACCGAAACGCTTCTTAAAGCGGTCAACACGGCCACCGGTATCAAGGATACGCTGCTTACCAGTGTAGAATGGGTGACACTTGTCACACACGTCTAGGTAGATGTCTTTGCCTAGGGTTGTGCTGAACGCGAATTCGTTACCGCAAGAGCATTTTGCTGTGACGGCTTTGTACTCTGGATGGATACCAGCTTTCATAGGGATAACCTCATCTTGAAGGCCGTGTCGCTCTCCCGATCCTAAGCCGGGCACCACACGTCGTTAACAAACATTTTCTAAGGCGCGCAATTCTAATCAAGCGCCCTCTTTTTCGCAACTTTTTTGTGCAATCATAGCGCCAGCTGAAAGGCATCAAGGCTTTGCCAACGTGTGGCTAACCGTTACACTGAGATTCCTTCTGGCCAATAAGATGTTGTGATGGAACAGTTTGCTCAGGTAGCGTTGCCTGTCCCTTTGCCGAAAACCTTTGATTACCGTATCGCAGACGATCAGCACCCGGTCGTCGGCGGGCGCGTCAAGGTGCCGTTTGGACGCCAGCATAAAGTCGGCATCGTTACCGGCTTGTCGTCCACGGCCAGTGTGGAAACCAGCCAACTCAAAGCAATTGATACCGTACTCGACGCGCAACCGGTCTGGACCCCCGCCGTTTATAACCTTTTGCAATGGGCCAGTCGCTTTTACCATCACCCGCTTGGCGATGCGATGGGGGCGGTGATGCCGACTTCGCTGCGTAAAGGACGCCCGGCGACATTACAGCAACAAAAATGGTGGCAAATTACCGAATCAGGACAAAACCAACCTCTATCAGGTCTGAGCCGCGCCCCCAAACAAGCCCGAGTGTTGCAGCTGCTCACTCACGGCCCGGCCACCCAAGCCGACTTAATCGAACAAGACATCGGCGCGCCGGTACTCAAAACAGTGGCAGAAAAAGGCTGGATCGCGCCCTACTCGCCCCCTTCTCAGGCCAATGCTTGGGTAAAAAGCTTTGCGGTCACCGAAGAAAAGCCGACGCTTAATCACGAGCAAGCGATGGCGGTTGCCACCCTCAATGCCAGCGATGGTTTTGCCTGCGCGTTACTAGAGGGGATCACAGGCTCAGGCAAAACCGAGGTTTACCTCAATGTGCTAGAACCGGTGCTCGCACGCGGCCAGCAGGCGCTAATCTTGGTGCCAGAAATTGGCCTGACACCACAAACCATTCGCCGTTTTGAGCGTCGCTTTGCTGTCCCTGTGACCGTGATGCATTCAGGGCTCAGCGATACCGACCGTCTCAACGCTTGGCTGGCCGCACGCGAAAACCAAGCAGCCATTGTGATTGGTACCCGCTCTGCACTTTTTACCCCCATGGCAAAGCTTGGCATCATCATTATCGATGAGGAACACGACCCCTCTTATAAACAGCAAGATAGCTTTCGCTATCACGCCCGCGATCTGGCCGTCATGCGGGGGCATGAAGAAAACGTACCGGTGATCTTGGGCTCAGCCACGCCGTCGCTAGAAAGCTTGCATAACGCAAAGACCGGTAAATACCAATACCTCAAACTGACTCAACGTCCTGGTAATGCGGTCACCGCCCGGCAAGGGATACTCGATATCAAAGGCCATCACCTCGAAGCTGGCTTGTCTGCGCCGCTGATTGCYGAAATGCGTCAGCACTTGCAACGAGGTAACCAGGTGATGCTGTTTTTAAATCGCCGCGGTTATGCGCCGGCGATGATGTGCCATGAGTGTGGCTGGCTGGCGAACTGCCAACGCTGTGATGCCTACTACACCCTTCATCAGCGACACCAAGAGTTACGCTGCCATCACTGCGGCCACCAAAAACGAGTGCCCCCGCAATGTGGCGACTGTGGTTCTACCCAGTTGATTAGTGTTGGCGTAGGCACCGAGCAACTCGAATCCCAGCTTGGCGAGTTATTTCCCGAATACAATACCGTTCGCATTGATCGCGATAATACCCGGCGAAAAGGGAGCCTTGAAGGTTACTTGGCCGATATTGAAAAAGGTGAGTATCAAATTCTACTGGGCACGCAAATGCTCGCCAAAGGCCATCACTTTCCTAACGTCACCCTGGTCGCCTTAGTCGATGTGGACGGGGCGCTGTTCAGCAATGATTTTCGCGCGCCTGAGCGTTTAGCCCAATTGATGGTTCAGGTGGCCGGGCGCGCCGGCCGCGCCAGCAAACCAGGTACTGTGTTATTACAAACCCACCATCCAGAGCACGCCCTGATCCAATCTTTGGTGCACCAAGGCTATCAAGCCTTTGCCGAATCGGCGTTAAATGAACGGCGTCAGGCATGGCTGCCGCCTTACACGTTTCTTAGCCTCTTTCGCGCCGATGGGCATGAAGAAAACAGTGTCCAGCAGTTTTTACAACAAGTCCGTCAAACACTGGCTGCCTCACCGGTTCAACAGGATGATTGTCATATTATGGGGCCGATGCCCGCCGCCATGGCGAAACGCGCGGGTCGCTATCGGTGGCAACTCCTCATTCAAGCGCCCAGCCGAAAAGTGATGCAGCAATGGCTCCAGGTGGCACTTCCGGCCATCCAACAGCTCCCCCTGTCACGTAAAGTCAGATGGTCATTAGACGTCGAGCCGCAAGACCTTTCTTAATATTCCCTTGCAGTAAAGCGACAGCAATCACACTTTCATTGCAATAAGTGTTAGCTTGTCCGTGTTTAAATCGGACAAGGCTAGGTAGAATAAGGCCGCAATTGGCTAAGAGAACAGGTCAGATGAGCTAATAACTGTCTGATCTCACAATACAGATAACAAGAGGACTGTCACTATGGCGACAATGAAGGACGTTGCCCACATTGCCGGTGTATCTACAGCAACCGTATCACGCGCGCTGATGAACCCTGAAAAGGTCTCGGCCACAACCCGTAAAAAGGTTGAGCAAGCGGTCGTAGAAGCTGGCTATTCCCCTAACTCACTTGCGCGTAATCTACGCCGCAACGAGTCCAAAACCATCGTCGCGATTGTCCCAGATATCTGCGATCCTTACTTTAGTGAGATCATCCGTGGGATCGAAGAAGCGGCGATGGAGCACGGTTACCTGGTTTTGCTCGGCGATAGTGCCCAACAACACCACCGCGAAAACGCATTCGTCAACTTGGTGTTCACCAAGCAGGCAGACGGCATGCTACTGCTGGGCGCCGATGTGCCCTTTGATGTGAGTAAGCCCGAGCAGAAAAACCTGCCGCCGCTGGTGATGGCCTGTGAGTATGCCCCGGATCTTGAACTGCCGACGGTGCATATCGACAACCTAACTGCCGCGTTTGAGGCGGTCAATTACCTCACCCAAGTCGGCCACACCCGTATCGCCAATATTACTGGGGTACCAGAAACCGCACTGACACAATTCCGCTCGCAAGGCTATCAACAAGCGCTACAGCGCGCGGGGATTACCGTCAACCCAGCCTACAGCGTGGTGGGGGATTTCAGCTTTGCCTCGGGGGCACGGGCAATGACCAACCTACTCTCCCTGCCCGAGCCACCCACCGCCGTCTTCTGTCATTGCGACGTGATGGCCGTGGGCGCAATGCAACAAGCCAAACGCTTAGGCATGCGCGTACCGCAAGATATTTCGATTGTCGGATTTGATGACATCCAGTTCGCGGAATATTGCGATCCTCCCCTGACCACCGTCTCCCAACCTCGCTATGACATTGGTCGTCAGGCCATGTTAATGCTGCTCAACACCTTGCAAGGACGTGAAGTGAACGCAGGATCACGGCTTTTAGATGCCAAGTTAGTGATCCGTGAGAGCGTTGCCCCACCGTCTCGGTAGTAAGACTGGTCAGCACGGGTCGAAGCCAGTAACATGAACGCTTTACTGGCTTTTTGAATTTGAATATTTGCTGTGGCAACTCGTGATTACGTAAAACGTGGTAAAGCACCGCGTAAAAAAAATACCCGTCGGCAACCACCCAAAGCGCGTGCTCGTTTCCCATTAAAGTGGGCATTACTGGCTGTCTGCTTGGTTGGCGCGTTTGGCTATGGCCTGTACCTATTGAGCAACACTGACGCGCCCGCGCCTAAACCGGCAACAAACGCACAGCCTCAGCCTTCCGCGCAGAGCGATAAGGCACATCTGCCTAAAAAGCCTGAAGAAAAATGGAGTTACATCGAGGAGCTGGAGAGTAAAGAGGTGGAAGTGAAGGCCAAAGCACTGCCACAATCCACGCGTCCTTATCTGATGCAATGCGGCGCGTACCGCAGTCAAGATCAGGCGAATGAGCGTAAAGCGATCATTGCCTTTCAAGGGCTAGAAAGCCAAATCAAGATAAGCCAAGGGGAAAAAGGCACCTGGTACCGCGTGGTATTGGGTCCTTACCCGCGTAAGCGTCAAGCAGAGCGTGACCGTAATATGCTCCGACGCGCCGGAGTTGAACCTTGTGCCATTTGGTACTGGGAATAACACTGCTGCATTGTATCGGCTGGGCCAAGTCTATTCCTTGCCCAGCCTTGATTGAAATCCTCTCCTCACCCCTTGAAAAGTGATCGGTAAAGCCCAACCTCATACAGTAATCACCCATCTGGTGTACCAGACACAAAGAAAGAGGTTACCGTGACTACAATCGTCTCCGTTCGTCGCGAAGGTAAAGTGGTTATTGCTGGCGATGGCCAAGTGTCACTCGGCAATACTGTCATGAAAGGCAATGCCCGAAAAGTTCGCCGCTTGTATAACGGCCAAGTACTCGCCGGATTTGCTGGCGGCACTGCTGATGCCTTCACCTTATTTGAGCGCTTCGAGCGCAAGCTTGAATTACACCAAGGGCACCTAACCAAAGCGGCCGTTGAACTTGCTAAGGAATGGCGTACTGATCGCGCACTACGTCGATTAGAGGCCCTACTGGCCGTCGCCGATGAAACCGCCTCATTGATCATTACCGGTAACGGCGATGTGGTTGAACCAGAGCGCGACTTGATCGCCATTGGCTCTGGCGGCAACTATGCCCAAGCCGCCGCCGTTGCTATGCTTGAAAACACGGCGTTAGATGCCCGCGAGATCGCAGAGAAAGCGCTAACCATCGCCGGTGATATATGTGTGTTTACTAACCAGCAGCACACCGTTGAAGAACTCGAGAGTAAGAAACAGGATTAGTGATGTCTGAAATGACTCCACGCGAAATCGTGCATGAGCTTGACCGTCACATTATCGGTCAAGACAATGCCAAACGTGCGGTGGCGATCGCACTGCGAAACCGCTGGCGCCGAATGCAGCTTGCCGAAGAGCTGCGTGCGGAAGTCACCCCGAAAAACATCTTGATGATTGGTCCAACCGGTGTGGGTAAAACGGAGATCGCTCGCCGGTTGGCACGACTCGCGAACGCGCCTTTTATCAAGGTGGAAGCCACCAAATTCACCGAAGTGGGTTATGTAGGGAAAGAAGTAGAAACCATTATTCGCGATCTCGCGGATGTGGCGATGAACATGACCCAGCAGCAAGCGATGGAAAAGGTCAAATTCCGCGCAGAAGAACAAGCAGAAGATCGTATCCTCGATATCTTGCTGCCACCAGCACGCGACGCATGGGGCCAAAACGAGGACAGCCAAGAGGACTCTTCAACGCGGCAAAGCTTCCGTAAAAAGTTACGCGAAGGCCAGCTTGATGATAAAGAAGTGGAAGTCGATGTCGCCGCCCCACAAATGGGCGTAGAAATCATGTCGCCACCAGGCATGGAAGAGATGACCAACCAGCTGCAGAGCATGTTCCAAAACCTCGGTGGCAACAGCACCAAAAAGCGTAAGATGAAAATCAAAGACGCCATGAAAGCGCTGACCGAGGAAGAAGCCGCCAAGCTGGTTAACCAAGAAGAAATCAAAGAGCAAGCCATCCACATGGTGGAGAACAACGGTATCGTGTTCGTGGATGAAATCGATAAGATCTGTAAATCAGGCAACACCAGCGGTGGCGATGTGTCTCGCGAAGGGGTGCAACGCGATCTCTTGCCATTGGTCGAAGGCAGCACAGTGTCCACCAAGCACGGGATGATCAAAACCGACCATATCTTGTTTATCGCCTCAGGCGCTTTCCAAGTATCACGGCCGTCTGATCTGATCCCGGAATTGCAAGGCCGCTTGCCCATCCGTGTTGAGCTTGAAGCACTATCTACCGATGACTTCAAGCGGATCCTCACCGAGCCAAATGCCTCGCTCACCCAGCAATATACCGCACTGCTGAAAACCGAAGACATTGATCTGACGTTTGAGGAAAGTGGTATTGATGAGCTGGCCTCTGCCGCATGGCGTGTGAACGAGAAAACCGAAAACATCGGTGCCCGTCGTCTACATACCTTGATGGAGCGCTTGATGGAAGAGGTCTCATACGACGCCAGCGAGCGTGCCGGTCAAAGCGTCACCGTCGATGCCGATTATGTCCGCCGCCACCTCGAAGAGTTAGTTGACGACGAAGATTTGAGTCGTTTCATCCTCTAAGCGTGCGAGAGACCACAACACTAGGGCAGCAAACGCTGCCCTTTTTTGCATCAAAAGTTGAGCTAGCGCAATAGCAAGTCGGATTTCAGCCAACAATGGGTTACTCCTCTCCCCGCTTGCGCGATAATAGTGGCATCGTTTTTTCGTCTTGAGGATCGCTATGCGGCCTTCTACTCTTGCGATATGGCTGGATGCGGCGCGACCTAAAACCCTACCGCTGGCCGTTACCTCGATTTTGTCCGGCAGTGCTGTCGCCGCTTCACAAGGGAGCCTGTCATGGTCAATCAGCTTGATGGCGCTGGTGACTGCCTTATTGCTGCAGATCCTGTCTAACCTCGCGAACGACTATGGTGATGCACTAAAAGGCACGGATAACGCGACGCGTATCGGCCCCATGCGTGCCATCCAATCCGGCCATGTCAGCCTGACCACCATGCGCCGCGCGCTCATGCTCAATATTGGTTTGACCCTACTCAGTGGTGGCTCACTGATTGCGATAGCCTGCCAACAACCGACCGACATTATCAGTTTCTTGCTGCTTGGCGTGATGGCGATTGTGGCAGCCATTACCTACACCGTGGGCAACAAACCGTATGGCTATCGCGGGTTAGGGGATTTATCGGTACTGATGTTTTTTGGCTGGCTCGGGGTGGCTGGCACCTACTATTTGCAGGTCGGCCATATTGATTCTTTAATCATACTTCCTGCCACCGCTTGCGGCTTGCTGGCGGTGGGCGTATTAAACATCAACAATTTACGAGATATTGATAACGATCGCGCTTGTGGTAAGCATACCTTGGTGGTGCGTTTAGGGCCGGAGCGCGGGCGTCAGTATCACGTGATCTTGCTGGCCAGCGCCATCGTTTGTTATTCCTTGTTTGCTGCCCTTACCTTGCAAGCTTGGTTGGGTTGGTTGTTCCTCGCTGGTGTCCCATTTCTGGCGCGCCATGGGCGTGACGTCTATCAAGCCACTAATGCCAGCGCCCTGCGCCCCATGATGGGAACCATGGTGCGTTGTGCACTGATCACCAATGGCCTATTTATGACGGGTATGCTGTTGGTCTAATTAGGCCACAGATTGACCGCTTTAACATTGCAAACCCTTATGGGCTCGTTATACTTGGACTTGCCATGTTGGCAACGCTAGCTTGCCAGCCTTTTTCTGCCTCAACAAGAAGTTAGACTATGGAATATAATACCTCGGAACTATGCGACATGTACCCCGAACACGTGGATGTCGTGGAGCCAATGTTTAGCTCTTATGGGGGCCGCAGCTCGTTTGGTGGCCAAATTACCACAGTAAAATGCTTTGAGGACAATGGGTTAATTCGTGAAATGGCCGAGCAAGCCGGCGAGCAGCGAATTATGCTGATTGATGGCGGCGGTTCGTTACGTCGCGCCCTTATTGACGGCGAGATTGCGCAGCTTGCCGCTGACAACGACTGGGCTGGCATGATTGTTTACGGTTGTGTTCGTGATGTCGATACCATCGATGAAATCGATATCGGCATTCAAGCACTGGCTTCGATTCCAGTGGGGACTGATGAGCAAGGTATCGGTGAAACGGATGTCCCCGTCAACTTTGGCGGCGTCACTTTCTTGCCCGATGATCACGTTTATGCCGACACCACTGGCGTGATCCTTTCACCGGATGCGCTGACCATGGCAGACGAAGACTTCGACGATGCGGAAGACGACTGACTCGTCGTCTGATACCGAATAGCAAAACAGAGCCAATTGGCTCTGTTTTTGTTTATTCAACGTTCTCAATCTTACCTAACAAGCTCCGAATGCGCTCTTGCCATGCTTGCTGCTCATCGCGCAGTTTGGCGTTCTCCTGCTCAAGCTGCTCACGGCGCTCTTTTTCCGCGGCGGCATCTTGCTCTAGTGAGCCGTTCGTTTCTTTGAGTTCTTCGATTTCCATTTGTAGCAGCGAAATGGTATCCACCGCCATTTGTACTTTCGCTTCGAGTTGTTCTAATACTTCCAATGACATCAAGGCCACCTTATTTCTGACGATTGATCCCGTTACTGCCTCATGCGCAGCAACCCGTGCAACGGAACGTGCACCCCGGCTTTATTGTACTCAGGTGATACCAGACTGCCACTGTTCTCGCTACCTGCTCGCGTACAAGTGCGCAAAAAAGCAGCGCCTTTTGTCATCCCCCTTCCGGATGAGACAAAAACGCGCGCCCCGACTCCACGCAAACGTTTTCTCTTTCTGGTAGACTTGCGCGCAAATTGGGCTAAGGCCCGTCTTAGTGTGGCTGACATTTCCGGAGTACTGATGAAACGTGATCTCGCATTGGCATTCTCGCGCGTAACCGAAGGCGCAGCATTGGCTGGGTACAAATGGCTGGGACGTGGAGACAAGAACGCGGCCGATGGTGCGGCGGTTGAAGTAATGCGCACCCTGCTTAACCTCACCGATATCGACGGTGAAATCGTGATAGGGGAAGGTGAAATCGATGATGCCCCCATGCTCTACATTGGCGAACAGGTTGGTTTAGGCGGCGATGCGGTCGATATCGCCGTTGACCCGATTGAGGGCACGCGAATGACAGCCATGGGGCAAGCCAACGCATTGGCAGTCCTCGCCGCTGGCGAGAAAGGCAGCTTTTTAAAAGCCCCTGATATGTACATGGAAAAACTGGTGGTCGGCCCCGGTGCCAAAGGGGCGATTGACCTCAATAAGCCTTTGCTCGACAACCTCGAAAACGTCGCGATAGCGTTGGGTAAACCACTCGACAGCTTGGTGGTCGCCACCTTGGCCAAACCGCGTCATGATGAAATCATTGCCAGCATGCAGGCCAAAGGGATCCGTGTCTTTGCCTTCCCCGATGGGGATGTGGCGGCCTCTATTCTCACCTGTATGCCAGAAAGTGAAGTCGATGTGATGGTTGGCATTGGCGGTGCGCCAGAAGGTGTGGTATCCGCGGCCGTGATCCGGGCCCTGGGCGGCGATATGCAAGGACGATTGCTACCACGTCACGACGTGAAAGGGGATACCCCAGACAACCGCTTGCTCGGTGAACAAGAAATGACACGATGTGCGCAAATGGGGATTGCCGCTCATCAGGTGTTGACGCTATCGGACATGGCCAGCAGTGATAATGTGGTATTCGCGGCGACTGGGATCACCAAGGGCGATCTGCTCGATGGCATTACCCGACACGGGGATTTAGCCACCACAGAAACCTTGGTGGTACGCGGGCAATGCCGCACCATTCGTCGGATCCGTTCGACCCATTATTTAAGTCGCAAAGATACGGCGATCAAACCGCACATCCTGTAACCCCAGTGGCCGTGAATACGGCCCTAGACTGGTCAAGCCCGTCGATTTCGATTATCCTTTTATAAAGAGTTTACTTTATTTATTTGCGACGACACGATTGGGGTAATCGAAATCGAATCATGAAGTCCACTGACCGCATTCTACACACCATCAAACGCGAAGGCAGCGTAAGTGCGAAATTCTTGGCCGATCAGCTCGGCATGACCACCATGGGCGTACGTCAGCATTTGCAAAGCTTAGAGCGCGATGGCTTGGTCGACTTTGAGGATATCCGCGCTAAAGTGGGCAGACCTTCTCGTCATTGGTCCCTAACCGCCCAGGGTCATCGGCGGTTTGCCGACAGCCACCATGATTTATCGGTTACCCTTATCGATTCCGTGCAAAACGTGTTTGGCGAGCAAGGTGTTGCCGATGTCATTGCCCAACGTGAAGCCGCCACCTTTGCCCAATATCAAGACGCGCTCAAAGATTGCGATAATTTAGAGGCTAAATTGCAAACCTTGACGTATCTTAGAGAGAGCGAGGGATATATGGCCGAGCTTCATCAAGACGGCACCGACTATATACTGATTGAACATCACTGCCCTATCTGTCATGCAGCAAAGTCCTGTCCGGCGTTATGCCGCTCAGAAATCCAGTTATTCCGCCACCTGCTCGGTGAGGCCTATCGGGTCGAACGCGAAGAGCACATTGTCTCTGGACAGCACCGCTGCACATATCGTATTGGAGAAAAGACCTGAGGAGGTAATATGGCCACTTGGATTAAGGCTGAGGTCGTGGAGAACCAACATTGGACAAAGGATCTCTTCAGCCTGGTGTTATCCGCCCCTGTCGAGCCGTTTAAGGCAGGCCAATTCACAAAACTCGGCATGGAGATCGATGGCAAGTTGATCCAGCGTGCCTACTCGTTCGTGAATCCTCCACAAAGTAAATATTTAGAAGTTTATGCCACCCGTGTCGCCGACGGGTTAATGTCACCCCGCCTCCACGCGCTTGAGCCGGGTGACAACGTGATGATTACGCAAGATCCGGCTGGCTACTTTACCCTCGATGAAGTGCCGCAAGGCCAACACCTTTGGATGTTTGCCACTGGGACGGCAATCGGCCCGTACATCTCACTCATGGAACAAGGCGATCTGTGGTCACGTTTTCGTAAAGTGATATTGGTGCATGCCGTACGCTTCGCCGCCGATTTAACCTATCAAGCACGCATTAACGCGCTGCAAGAAAAGTATCCCGATCAGTTGGTGGTTCAACCTTTCGTCAGCCGCGAGCCAACCGCGGGCGCGCTCTCTGGACGCGTGACCCACGCACTGGAAGATGGGCTACTTGAGCGGGTAGTGGGTCTGCCCCTCACGCCTGAACACAGCCAAGTGATGCTGTGTGGCAACCCGGCCATGGTCAAAGAAGTGAAAACACTCTTAGAAGGTAAAGGACTGAGCAAAAACCTGCGCCGTAAACCAGGCAACGTGACCACCGAGCACTACTGGTAAGCCGCTCCCCTGCTTTGCTGACAAGCATACGGTAAAGCAGGGCATTTTTATCGACGAGAATTAATCACAAAAACCCATTCGGATTCAGTCGATTGCCCCCGCCTCCGTCTGCATCCTCATTCAGGCCGCCAATATAGCCAGACATCGCTTATTTGATCCCCTCCAGCCTCCGGCTCATAGTTAAATTAACGCTTTGGTAACACGATCAGATGATCGGCGGCGTGTAAGGAGTAAGCGATGAAGACCCTACCCTCTTTCGATGAGTTGGCGGCACTGGCTGAGTCAGACCCACACGCATTAGAAGCATTGAGGCTTAGTATGAGTGAAGATGTCATCGCCAATGCATCTTACGCCACCCAACCTCAGCTACATGCGATGTTAAGCCATATCAATCGAATGATAGATCATGGTAAGAACCCATTACACGTCAATATGCTGTTGTTCCAAGCACTGACGCGCCAGTATTCGCGCTTTGCCACCGCGTTTACCGCACCCGATGAACTATGCCGTCATCAAGCGGACATTATGGACTTTCGCGTTGGGCAGGCCGCGAAAAAAGGCGCGACAAAAGGATCGGACCGTCCCACTTAGTCACCCTTGTGTGAGAGCCCTACCCCCGCATAAGTGCGCTACATCGCGCGCGTGGTCCCCACCCACTTACGGTAGCTACTGGTATCCATATCACGGACGTCTACCGTAAGACTACTGACGTGCCCGGCATGCTCACGCAGCGGCACGGTCAACGCATCACTGATCGCTTCTTTTTGCTGGGTACTGCGCCCCGCGAGTAACCGAAATTCAACATGAACAAACTCACTGCGATCTGCCTGTGCCCCCACACGCCAAACACCGCACGGTACCGCGCGTGATTTTAAGGCCTCGGGGTCGAAGCTGCCGGTAGCAATCGCAGCATGGTGTAAGTCATCCACCAGTTGATCAATATTGACGCGCTCGGCCAATGCGTCTGTGTATTCCATTACCAGATGGGGCATAAAACCTCCCTCCATTAAACACGCCCACGCGTATAGTGCCGAAAGTCTTGCCTTACCACGAGCGCGACTGTCACACTTTTGTCGATACCCGCCTGCCCTTATGATGAAAATTTACTACCTAAGGTTCCCTTTTTGGCCTAAAACGGGTAAAAACGAAAGCATTCTCGCCATTCTATGATTTTAAACAGAGAAGGCCGCGCTACAATAGACTACCTTCTTTACATCTTTTGACTTCAAATCAACTAAACCGCGGAGGAATTCCTATGCGCCGTCCATTGGTAATGGGTAACTGGAAACTCAATGGCAGCAAAGCCATGGTCACTGAACTGCTTAACGGCCTTAACGCTGAACTGAAAGGCGTTGAAGGCGTCGATGTGGCCGTTGCGCCACCAGTGATGTATTTGGCACAAGCTGAGCAACTGCTGGCTGATAGCGCGATTAAACTCGGTACGCAAAACGTCGATACACACAACAGCGGCGCATTCACCGGTGATATCTCTGCAGAGATGCTGAAAGACTTTGGTGCGACCCATATCATTATCGGCCACTCAGAGCGTCGCGAGTATCATCAAGAGTCTGACGAATTTGTCGCGCAGAAATTTGCTTTCTTGAAAGAAAACGGCCTCACGCCTGTGTTGTGTATCGGTGAGTCTGACGCGCAAAACGAAGCGGGTGAAACTCTCGCGGTATGCGCACGTCAGCTTGACGCTGTAATCCAATCACAAGGGGTTGAAGCCTTGAACGATGCCGTGATCGCCTATGAGCCAATCTGGGCAATTGGCACCGGTAAAGCGGCGACCGCGCAGCAAGCACAAGATATCCATGCAGCGATCCGCAAGCATATTGCGTCTTATAGTGAAGACGTGGCAAGCAAAGTCGTGATTCAATATGGTGGTTCTGTGAAAGCCGGCAACGCCGCTGAGCTGTTTGCAATGCCAGACATCGACGGCGCGCTCGTTGGCGGTGCCGCGCTTGACGCTGCTGGCTTTGCGGCGATTGCTAAAGCCGCGGCAGAAGCGAAAAAAGCGTAAATTACGCGCCGAAGACATGAAAGATCCACGCCCTCAGCCATCGCTGGGGGCGTTTTTTATTGCGCGCCATTAAAACCAAACTGCCGCCACGCTTCATACCCAATAATCGCCACGGCATTAGACAGGTTAAGGCTACGTGCCTCTGGCTGCATTGGAATGCGTAACCGCTGCGCGTCTGGTAATGCTTGGATCAACGCATCGGGTAAGCCGCGCGTTTCTGGCCCAAACAACAACACATCACCGTCCGCAAACGTCGCCTCAGTGTGAAACTGGGTGGCTTTGGTGGTACACGCAAAGATCCGCCGGCCGGCCATCGCTTTTGCAAACGCCGTGTAGTCCTGATGACGTGTCACACGCGCCAAATCATGATAATCCAATCCCGCGCGACGGACTTTCTTCTCGTCAAGATCAAAACCCAACGGCTCAATCAGATGTAAGTGCGCGCCGCAATTGGCACACAGGCGAATAATGTTGCCCGTATTCGGTGCAATTTCAGGCTCATAGAGCGCAATATCAAACATGGCAGTAACCTGCAAAATCCAGCAAAGGCGGTATTGTCGCAACCGCTTGTGGATTGCGCAATATTAACCACATGGCCAGTATAAACACACCGCTAGCCCACCTTGTGGACGGTTGGATGCGTTAACCTGCCCACCGTGCTGTTGAATCGCTTGTGCGGTAATCGCCAGTCCCAATCCTGAGCCGCCACTGTGGCGATCGCGCGCGGCCGATACCCGGTAAAACGGGCGGAAAATGTCTTTTAACATGCTCTCTGGCACCCCAGGCCCATCATCAACAACCGAGAGGCAGAGCTGTCCCGCGTCTCGTTCCACCGTGATGTGAACGTGTTGGCCGGCATAGTGAATGGCATTGCGTAATACGTTATCTAAGGCACTACGCGCCAGGCGCACATTGACGGTCAGCATGGCATCTGGGATCCCCTTGCTGGTGACCTGCTTACCCTGTTGACCGGCTTCAAACTGGGCATCCTCTATCACTGTTTGCCACAAGGCATCAGCACTGATTCTTTCTCGCGCCAGGTGGCCTTGGGATTGTAAGCGTGACAAAGTGAGTAACTCGCTGATCAACGCCTCAAGTTGGCTCGCTTCGCGTTCAATTCTCGCTAACGCCTCGCTATCGCCCAGCTCACGCGCAGCGAGGGCCCGCGCCATTTGCAAACGCGTGAGCGGTGAGCGTAATTCATGAGAAATATCTGAGACCAGCTGTTGTTGTCCGGTCACCATCTGATTAAGCGCGGTCACCATTTGGTTAAAGCCCTGCCCCGCGTCGCGAAACTCCCTCGGGCCTTGCTCAAGATCAGAGTCTGTCACTAACTCCCCGTGGGCCACCCGTTGACTGGCCGCCTGAAAGCGCCTGGCCGGGCGCGTTAAGGTATACGCTAACCACAATAATAAAGGTGTGCTCACCAACATGGTGACACCTAATAGATGCTCCGGCTTTTCCAATATTTTCAGGACAAAGGGCAGTCTGGGCTGCCAGCGTCTGGCGTGATAAAAACGCCCCGACGCATCGGAGGTCTGGACCGGAAACGGCCCCGCGAACATGTGGCGATGATAGAGGCGTTGCAAAGGCTCGGCAGTGTCTGACGTTCGTGACATAAAGTGGCGTAACTCGCGAGGAAGCGCGTCGAGCGGTGCGCTGTCAGGCACCCAGTAGAGCTTGTACGGTGTGCGGCGGTGTCCGCGATATTGATGTTGCCGTGCCACCAGCACAGAGAGCGGTACCTCTCGGCGCTGCGCGATGGCCATCAATTTCTCAATCTGACTTTGTATGCGCGCTTTTTCGACGGATGAGATCGCATGTAAGCTACGCGGGTCACCACGCTGTGCCCACATCACTGCCGCGAGCACCACCAGCAAAGTGAGCCAAAAAATAATAAAAACCCGACCATAAAGGCTGCCAAGAAAGGGTAATCGCGCCCAACGTTCACCGATACGCTGCCGCAGCGCTATTAATCGACCCATAAGTAACCTTTCCCGCGCAATGTTTTGATCCTTGGCTTACCATCAAGGCGCTCGGGCAGCTTCTTGCGTAAGTTGGAGATATGCACATCGACCGCCCGATCAAACGGCATTAAGCGCTTGCCCAGTACCTGTTCGCTGAGCAAGGATTTACTCACCACTTCGCCAGGGTGATGAAGTAAACAGGCGAGCATTTCGGTTTCCATCCCCGTTAGCTCCACGGGCCTGTCTTGACATAGGGTTTCTAACCGGCGTGGGTAGACCCGCACGTCATGGTGGGCGAGGACAGGCTCCTCGTCCGATTGCGTCGGTTCAACGCCATCTCCCTGCGTCCGGCGTAAAATGGCACGCATTCGGGCAAGCAGTTCACGATCACTAAAGGGTTTAGCCAAATAGTCGTCCGCGCCTAATTCTAGTCCCATCACACGATCCACTTCCTCACCTCGCGCAGTGAGCATCAAAATCGCCACGTTGGAGGTCGCGCGTAGCTGGCGCAAGGTTTCCATCCCGTTGAGTACTGGCATCATCACATCCAGCAAAATGATATCGGGCGGGGACGCATTTGCCATCTCCACCCCCACTTGGCCGTTATCCGCGCAGCGCACCGCAAATCCCTCCAAAGACAGTAGTTCGCTCAGAAGGTCCGTTAACGCTGTGTCATCATCGATGATTAAAACCTGATACATGCTTTTACACTCACTCCCAAGGTGGCGTGTTTGTGACACCCAACAGGGTGTATTTCTATCATAGCGGCTCACACACATGCGTGACTTTACCCATCTTTACACCCAATAACGTCACTTTACATCCCAGTCCGTAGGCTAACAGGGTAAACATTCCAATTAGGAGAGAGATGATGAAACGCTTTACGATTGGCTTAGCACTTGCGGCAGTGACCCTTCCCACCTTGGCTGCCCCGCACTTTAGTGGTGGCATGGACCGCAGTCTGTGGCGTGATCTGGATTTGACCGCTGAGCAAAAGACGCAGCTTGAAGCATTGCGAGATGACTATCGCGCCCAGCGTCAACAAGCACGAAGCGACTTCCATACCAATATGCATACACTGCTTACCCAAGAGACGTTCGATGAAGCAGCGGTGCGCGACCTATTGTCGTCTCAGTCACAACCTAATCTTGAGCGACGCGTTAGTCATGCCCGCCATCAGCATGCGATGTTACAAGTGCTGACCGCTGAGCAACAGAGCGCCTTTTTTGATGCGATGACGGAAAAGCGGGCGCAACGCGGCCACGGTCACCGTGGTAAAGGGGAGAATCGTCAACCGGGTCAAAAAGGTGACTGTTGGCGCTAAACCTGCGCCGTGTCATACGTTTGCCGTCAATGGCATATATACTGAGGGCAGTGTTAATTAACCGACTGCCCTCTGTATGACAAAAAAGTATGCGTTTTGGGTTGAAGCCGCGGCGTGGGCAGCCACCTGTGTGGCGACCCTTCTCCTGTTAGCCAAACTCATCGCGTGGTGGCTCACCGGCTCGGTCAGTGTGCTGGCCTCGTTTGTTGACTCATTGCTCGATTTGCTCGCCTCGCTCACCAACTTGCTCGTGGTGCGCTATGCAGTACAACCGGCAGATAGCGAACACAGTTTTGGCCACGGTAAAGCCGAATCACTGGCCGCCTTGGCGCAATCCACCTTCATTATTGGCTCCGCCTCCTTCTTGCTGCTCAGTGGACTCGAACGTTTGTTCAAGCCTGTACCGATTGCCGCCCCTGAACTGGGGATTATGGTCAGTGTCGGTGCCACCGTGATCACCCTCGGCTTGGTGCTGTTTCAAAAGTGGGTGATCCGCAAAACCGCCAGCCCCGCCATCGCCGCCGATGCCCTTCATTATCAATCTGATTTATTAATGAACGTCGCGATTATTATTGCCCTTGGACTGAGTTGGTACGGCTGGACACACGCCGATGCCTGGTTTGCGATTGCCATCAGCCTGTTTATCTTATCGCAAGCGCTTAAAATGGCTTATGAGGCCATCCAATCACTACTCGATAGGCAATTACCGCTTGAAGAGCAAGAAAAAATTGCCGTGCTCTCCAGCTCAGTGGTTGGGGTGCACGGCATTCATCAATTACGCACACGTCAGGCGGGGATGACAAAGTTTATCCAATTACACATAGAGCTGGATGACGAGCTACCCTTAGTGGATGCACATACTATCGCCGATGAAGTGGAAGATAGGTTGCTCGTCGCCTTTCCCGGGGCAGATGTGATCATCCATCAAGATCCCAAATCCGTGGTGCCAAAAGAGGCAAAGGCGTGAGAGGTAACCTGAACAAAAGCTCATCGGGCTGACATGTATCAACTTTTTTTCTATAGCAATTGTAATACTATTACAGAAGTAGGAAAATTACAGTTTAAGCGATCGTCATTGCGGGTTCACTGGGGCAAGCAGGTTGCCATTACCGCAATCGGCACGAATTAAGTGACGAACAGTTAGAGGGTAACCCATGGTTAGAAAAATTGGTGTTTTGACCAGTGGCGGTGATGCGCCAGGTATGAACGCAGCGATTCGCGGTGTGGTTCGCAGCGCGCTCAGCGAAGGCTTAGAAGTATGTGGTATTTATGATGGCTTTCTCGGCCTGCATCAAAACCGTATTGAACGCCTCAACCGCACCAGTGTTTCCGACGTGATTAACCGCGGCGGGACATTTTTAGGTTCGGCACGTTTTCCTGAGTTTGCCGACGAAAAAGTCCGTGAGCAAGCGATTCAGAACCTGAAGATGCACGGTATCGACGCCTTGGTCGTCATTGGTGGTGATGGCTCATTCATGGGGGCAAAGAAACTGACCGAAATGGGTTACCCCTGTATTGGCCTGCCGGGCACCATTGATAATGATGTTGCGGGGACGGACTACACCATCGGCTATATGACGGCGATGAACACGGTGATTGACGCCATTGACCGCCTGCGCGACACCTCATCTTCTCACCAGCGTATCTCTATTGTTGAGGTGATGGGACGCCATTGTGGTGACTTAACCTTGATGGCTTCGATTGCCGGTGGCTGTGAATACATCATCACCCCAGAGATCGGCTTGGATAAAGACAAGCTTCTCGCCAAAGTGAAAGAAGGCATCTACAAAGGTAAGAAACACGCGATTATCGCGATCACTGAGCTGATGACCGACGCGAATGAACTCGCGAAGTTCATCGAGACAGAAACTGGCCGCGAAACACGCGCGACCATTCTTGGTCATATTCAACGTGGTGGCCAGCCCGGCGCCTTTGACCGCATTCTTGCCTCGCGCATGGGCGCTTACGCCGTTGACCTTCTGCAACAAGGTGAAGGGGGACGCTGTGTCGGTATTCAGAATGACAAAATGGTGCACCATGACATCGTTGATGCGATTGAAAACATGAAGCGCCCATTCCGCGATGACTTATACGAAGTCGCTGAAAAGCTGTTCTAACTCGCGGCGAAGCTTTCATCTATTGCCAAAACGGAGCCGAGGGCTCCGTTTTTCGTTCTGACCCCACACTTGAGTCGGCGCATTATCCCGTCACTCTAGAAAACAATACTCGCGCTTGTGCAATCCGCACTTATGCAAGCCGCGATTATGCAATCCGCGATTATGCAATCCGCGCTTATGCAAGCCGCATCATATCCCGTCTCCCGAGATAAATGTCTTGTGCGAGCCATTAAATTCTTGATCCATATCCAGCGATGGCATGTGCGAGCTGGGTCGACCTACGATCTTTGCCGGTACGCCAGCCACCGTGGTATGAGGCGGTACGGGGTTAAGCACCACAGAGCAAGAGCCAATTTTCGCGCCTTCACCGATATCAATATTACCCAGTATTTTCGCCCCTGCACCAATCATCACCCCAGTGCGGATCTTCGGATGGCGGTCGCCGCCCTCTTTGCCGGTGCCGCCCAAGGTGACATCTTGGAGAATAGACACATTGTCTTCAATGACCGCGGTTTCACCAATAACAATACCCGTGGCGTGGTCAAACATAATGCCACGACCAATACAGGCCGCTGGATGAACGTCCACTTGGCTGGTCACCGAAATTTGGTTTTGTAAGTAAGTGGCTAACTCTTTGCGTCCTTGACGCCATAGCCAGTTGGCAACCCGAAAGCCTTGCAACGCATGAAAGCCTTTCAAGTATAAAAGTGGCGTTGAATACAATTCGACAGCCGGATCGCGCTCAACGGTGGCACAAATATCACACGCCGCGGATTCCGCGACACAAGCATCATTGGCATAGACTTCTTCTATCACCTCTCGCACCGCCATTGAAGGCATCGAGGGCGTGGAAAGCTTGTTGGCGAGAATATAGCTCAGTGCGCTGGCTAAATTGTCGTGCTTAATAATGGTGGCGTGGTAAAAACTCGCCAACATCGGCTCACGCTCTGAATGCTCACGCGCTTCTTTTTTCACTGCTTGCCAGACACGATCTTGTTGGCATTGTTTTTTGGCCTGATTCACTGCCTTCATCCTTATCCCAAATGATCTACCACTCAGGCGACAACACCGCCCCACGCCAGTGTATAAAAAAAACGCGCGGTTCTCACCCCGCGCGTTATTCTCTTTGTCTTTGCTGTTATTCGGACTTTTTGTCTCGTGCCAGCAAATCGCGCGCAGCATGGTGGGCCAGTTTGCCTTGATACAGCACTTGATAAATCTGCTCAACAATCGGCATCTCAACCCCCGCACGCTGGGCCAGTGCCCATACTTCTTTGGTGTTGCGATACCCTTCGACTACTTGGCCGATGTTGTCTTGGGCACCTTGCACATCTTCACCTTGGCCTAATGCCAGGCCAAAGCGACGGTTACGTGATTGGTTATCGGTGCAGGTCAGCACCAAATCCCCTAATCCCGCCATCCCCATAAAGGTATCTCGAGAGGCGCCCAGTGCTTCACCCAGCCGGGTCATTTCGGCAAGCCCGCGGGTAATCAATGCCGTCCGTGCGTTGGCGCCAAAGCCAATGCCATCGGAAATCCCTGCCCCAATCGCAATCACATTTTTCACCGCGCCGCCAAGCTGCATACCGATAAAATCATGATTGCCATACACACGGAAGCTGTGTTGGCAATGAATGGTTTCTTGTAAATCACTCACGAACTCTGTATCGGGCGAGGCCACCGAAATCGCGGTCGGCATGCCCGCGGCAAGTTCTTTGGCAAACGTAGGGCCAGATAACACCGCGAGCGGAATATCGTCACCCAATTGTTCCCGCGCCACCTCTTGCAATAAGCGCCCGGTTTCCGGTTCTAGGCCTTTGGTCGCCCAACATATGCGAGAGTCGGCCCGTAAGTGAGGGCGCACCTGGCTCAGTACATCAGCAAACACATGGCTGGGAACGACCACAAGCAAATCGCGACTGGCATTAACCGCAACAGAAAGATCCGCACAGAGCACTAATGAGTCTGGAAACGCCACATCGGGAAGAAACGCTTGGTTGGCGCGATCAATTTCTAGCTGCGCGACATGACTCGGATCGTGCCCCCATAACACCACGTTAGCGCCGTTTCTGGCCAACGAGATCGCCAGCGCTGTCCCGTAAGAGCCAGCGCCCAGAACCGTAATCGCTGCGTCTTGAGTGGGAGCAAGATCTGTCATCATCACACCTTACGCTTGCGCGTCTTCTTCGCTAGATGCTTCGCCTGCCTGCTGCTGCAGGTAGTTCATGAACAAGGCATCAAAGTTAACCGGTGCCAGGTTTAGCTGCGGGAAGGTCCCTTTCACAACGAGGCTAGAAATGGTTTCACGCGCATAAGGGAAAAGAATGTTAGGACAGAACGCGCCCAGGCAATGTGCCAATTGAGGCGATTCCATGCCTGACACAGAGAAAATACCACCCTGCTGCACTTCACAAAGGAAGGCATTACTTTCTTGGTTTTTCACCGTCACGGTCAAACGCAAGATCACTTCATAGATGCCTTCACCCAACTCGCGGCTTTGCGTATCCAAATCGAGGTTAACGTCTGGCGCCCAATCTTGCTGGAACACTTCTGGAGAGTTTGGCGCTTCAAAAGACACGTCCTTGAGAAAAACGCGTTGAATGGCAAAATTTTGCTCGGCTTGTTGGTTGTTTTCGGCTTCAGCCATGATGGTTCGTCCTTATTTAAAAAATTGCAAATGCGCCTGGCACATTAAAAAATGCGAGCCACCGCGTCATGCGGTCGCTCGAGAATTGAGTGAAGGATCACTTTTTCTTTTTGCTTTTGCCCTTGCCGCTTTTGGCGCGAACAAGTGGCATTTTGGCATCGTTCCAAGAGGTCAAACCGTCTTTGAGAATATACACGGATTCGAAGCCCGCTTTCGCCAGTTGATTGGCACTGTCAGTCGCCGTTTGACCAGTTTTACATACCACGATAATGGGGTCATTTTTGTGTTTTTCAAGTTCACCAAACGACTGTGATTTGATTTCGCTCGGTAACACATTAAGCGCACCCGTGATGTGACCAGCGCGAAATTCATCGTGGCTACGAATGTCGACAAACACCCCATTCTCTCGGTTGTTAAGGATCGCCGCGTCATTAGGACCGACCACTTTGTAGGCAGCCGTTTTTTGTTTAATCAGCGACATCAGTAAAGCGGCCGCCAAACCCACCCAGACAAGGGTGAGAATCATGTTGTTGGAGACAAAATCAATATATTCCTGCATAACCTTTGCTCTATACTGCTTGCTTGTCTCGCCAAAGGCGAGAGTCCATCAAGGGTGAAAATAGTGTCGAGTATAACCTGCTCGCCATGGTTTTACAGCCTGCCGAGACGAAATCGCGCGTTTGCTCACTCATACGCACGTCCACGCGTTTTCACCTTCCGCTCAATAACTTGAAAAGAAAGAAGGTTTCATCAATCGCAGAAATTGAGCCAAGCCATTCGCGCACAGCGGCGATCTTCGCCATAATGAGGGGAGTCAAGGGTCGAAGGCAAGTGAACCAAGGCTTGCTGGTTAACTTGTCAGCTGGGATAATTGATCTTAGCCTACATATCAGCCCGTAAAATGTTGTAAAATTACGCACACACTGAGTCCTGAAGCTAGCCATGAATCTGGCTCCATGCCTCAGTGGTTGCTCCATGACATCCAATGTCATTGGCATCCAATGTCAGTCTTTTGCTTGAATTAAGAGGACGTAACATGTCTGCGAAAAAACCACTTGCACTGGTGATTCTCGATGGCTGGGGCTATCGCGACCCTCAAAGTGATAACGCGATTACCAACGCCAACACGCCTGTGATCGATAGCCTCATGGCCGATAACAGCACACTGATTTCAGCGTCCGGTTTCGATGTGGGTCTGCCTGATGGACAAATGGGTAACTCAGAAGTTGGCCATGTCAACATCGGCGCTGGCCGCGTGGTTTACCAAGACTTGACCCGTATTGCCAAATCCATTGCGGACGGTGAGTTTAATCAAACGCCCGCACTGACCGCCGCTGTTGATAAAGCCGTCGATAAGGGCAAAGCCGTGCACATCATGGGCCTGATGTCGCCAGGCGGTGTGCACAGCCATGAAGATCATATTGCCGCCATGGTTGAACTGGCCGCAGAGCGTGGCGCCGATCAGATTTATCTACACTGCTTCCTGGATGGCCGTGATACGCCGCCACGCAGTGCAAAAGCATCGCTAGAGCGCTTCGATGCCCTGTTTGAAAAGCTGGGTAAAGGCCGTACCGCATCACTGGTTGGTCGCTACTACGCCATGGACCGTGACAACAACTGGGACCGTGTCGAGCGCGCCTATGACTTGCTCACCCAAGCGCAAGGTGAATTCACTGCGACCAGCGCCGTAGAAGGCTTGGAAGCGGCTTACGCACGTGAAGAAAATGATGAGTTCGTCGCCCCGACGGAAATTTACCGTGACGGTGACAACAAAGCGACCATCAACGATGGCGATGCGGTCGTTTTCATGAACTTCCGAGCCGACCGTGCCCGTCAAATGACGCGTGCCTTTATGCCGGATTTCGATGGCTTTACGCGTAAAAAATACGCCGAGCTGTCTGACTTTGTGATGCTGACAGAATATGCAGCCGACATCGATACCACGGTGGCCTTCCCACCTGAAAGCCTCTCCAACACCCTTGGCGAGTGGCTATCAAAAAATGGTAAAACTCAGCTGCGTATCTCTGAAACCGAGAAGTACGCACACGTGACTTTCTTCTTCAACGGCGGTATCGAGACCGTGTTTGAAGGCGAAGAGCGTGCCTTGGTCGCCTCACCGAAAGTCGCTACCTACGATCTGCAACCAGAAATGAGTTCAGAAGAGCTGACCGACAAGCTCGTTGATGCGATTAAGTCTGGTAAGTTCGATATGATCATCTGTAACTATCCAAACGGTGACATGGTGGGCCACACTGGGGTGTATGACGCGGCAGTTCAAGCTTGTGAAGCTGTCGATCATTGCATCGGCCGTGTCTTGGAAGCCATCAAAGAAGTCGATGGTCAGATGCTGATCACCGCCGACCACGGTAACGCTGAGATGATGGTCAACGAAGAGACCGGTGGTGCGTATACCGCACACACCAACTTGCCAGTGCCACTGATGTATGTGGGTAGCAAACCAGTGACCTTGAAAGAGGGCGGTAAGCTGTCTGATCTGGCACCGACCATGCTGGCATTGACCGGTATGGAGATTCCTGAAGAGATGACTGGCAAGCCACTGTTCGATCTGAAATAATCCCCCTATGCGGGAAAAACGAACACGCTTACGCCAAACCCTCCGCGCCAGTGCATTATGCACTGGCGTTTTTCTCTGCCTGTTGATTGGCTCAGCCAATGCCAACTCTGAGCTAGAGGGAGTGAGCGATGAAATTGCACGCCAGCAATCGCAATTGGCGGCGCATAATAAAAAGCTCAATGCGTTACAAAGCGATCTAAAAGCACAGTCGACACGCATTGATACCCTGTCTAAAAAAACACGACAAGCCCAGCAAACCCTGCAGCAGACTGATACTCAAATCACGCGCCTCAGCAAAAAACAAGCGCGACTCAAACAAGAGATGATTGCCCAGCAGGCACAGTTGGCCGAATTGATCGATGCTCAATATCGCCAAGGCGAGCATGATCAGCTTAAACGTCTGCTTAGCCAAGAGTCACCCGCGAAACTTGACCGCCTCACAAAGTACGCTGAGGTACTTGCAAGCACCATGCGGGAGGCGATCGAGTCACTAGCTGCGACTCGCACCGATTACCAACTCACGGCCCATCAGCTCAAACAGCAACGTGATAAGCAGGCGAGCTTGGTCGCAGAGTTAACCGAGAAAAAACAAGCGTTGGAACGGGAGCAAGCCTCGCAAAGCCAAACCGCGAAAAAAATCCGGGCCAAAATTGCCAGCGACAATGCTTATTTAGCTGAACTCAAGGCCAATAAGCAACGGCTGCAAGAGCAGATCGCCGCGGCCGCGCGGCGTGCGCAAGTAAAAATGGCGGGCATTGGCAAGGCCAAAGGCAAACTTCACTGGCCCACCCAAGGGAAGCTGCTCCATCGTTTTGGCGAGCGCCAATCCGGTGAGGTGTCATGGAATGGTATCGTGATTGGTGCCAAGCGCGGTACCGAGGTCAAAGCCGCCCATGCCGGTAAAGTGGTGCTGTCGAGTTGGTTGCGTGGCTATGGCCTGTTGATTGCCGTCGATCACGGTAAAGGGGACATGACCTTGTATGGCTACAACCAAGCCTTGCTCAAAGATGTGGGCGATACGGTGACCGCCGGGGAAGCTATCGCCTTGGTGGGCGACAGCGGTGGCCAATCCACCCCTTCTCTGTATTTCGAAATTCGCCGCAAAGGCAACACCACCAACCCCATCCCTTGGCTGGATTAAACACGCCCACCGGGTAGGCGGGCGTTTTCACTCGTGCCTAGCGCGCATCAACACGGCTAAACATGGTTCCGGCTGCCGGGCATTAGTCTTGCCAATCGAGGATCACCTTGCCTGATTGGCCTGAGCACATCACATCAAAGCCTTGTTGAAAGTCATCCACGCTGTAGTGATGGGTGATGATCGGGGTTAAATCCAACCCTGATTGGATGAGCGACGCCATCTTGTACCAGGTTTCGAACATCTCACGGCCATAGATGCCTTTGATCACCAAGCCTTTAAAAATCACCTGGTTCCAATCAATCCCCATATCACTGGGTGGGATCCCAAGAAGCGCAATATTGCCACCATGGTTCATGGCTGCCAGCATGCTATTAAACGCTGCGGGCACGCCGGACATTTCGAGGCCAACATCAAAGCCTTCACTCATCCCCAGCTCTTCCATCACCGATTCCAGCGAGGTATTGGCGACGTTGACCGCGCGGGTCACGCCCATTTTTCGGGCAAGCTCGAGGCGATATTCGTTCACATCGGTGATCACCACATGACGCGCCCCTACATGGCGCGCCACCGCAGCGGCCATGATGCCAATCGGGCCCGCGCCAGTGATTAATACGTCTTCACCGACCAAATCAAACGAGAGCGCGGTATGGACGGCGTTGCCAAATGGGTCAAAAATCGAGGCTAAGTCATCCGAAATCTCATCGGGGATTTTGAACGCATTATACGCAGGGATCACCAAGTACTCGGCAAACGCACCTTCACGGTTGACGCCCACACCAACCGTGTTGCGGCACAGGTGAGTACGACCGCCACGACAGTTACGGCAATGCCCACAGGTGATATGGCCCTCACCCGATACGCGATCCCCCAATGAGAAACCGCGTACCTCCTGGCCAATGCCGACCACTTCACCGACATATTCATGGCCGACCACCATAGGAACAGGGATGGTGTTTTGTGACCACTCGTCCCACTTATAAATATGCACATCGGTGCCACAGATGGCCGTTTTACGAATTTTGATCAGCAGATCGTTATGCCCCAGCTCAGGAAGCTCGGCCTCCGTCATCCAAATGCCGGGCTCCGCCTTGAGTTTGGCCAAGGCTTTCATGGTTGTTTGTGTCATGACATTACCCAATCAATTTCATCTCTTTGCCCACTTTGATGAAGGCATCAATGGCACGGTCCAGTTGCTCACGTGTATGCGCGGCTGACATCTGGGTGCGAATACGTGCTTGCCCTTTGGGCACCACTGGGTAGGAGAAGCCCACCACATAGACGCCCTCTTCCATCATCCGCTCGGCAAAATCACTGGCCACTTTGGCATCACCGAGCATCACGGGAATAATGGCATGATCAGCGCCCGCCAAGGTAAAGCCCGCTTCCGTCATGCGTGCACGGAAGTGTTGGCTGTTATCCCAAAGCTGCTCACGCAAGTGATCACTTTCGGCCAGCATATCCAGTACGCGAATAGAGGCAGATACAATCGCGGGGGCCAGCGAGTTGGAGAAAAGGTAAGGGCGCGAACGTTGACGCAACCAATCAATCACCTCTTTTTTGCCTGAGGTGTAGCCTCCTGAAGCACCGCCCATGGCTTTGCCCAAGGTACCGGTGATGATGTCGACACGATCCATCACTTGATGGTATTCGTGGGTGCCTCGACCGTTCTGACCCATAAAGCCGACCGCATGGGAGTCATCCACCATCACCAACGCGCCATATTGCTCCGCCAGATCGCACACAGCCGGCAAGTTCGCCACCACGCCGTCCATCGAGAAGACACCATCCGTGACAATCAAGATATTGGCCACACCCGCCGCTTTCGCCGCTTTTAACTGGGCTTCCAACTCATCCATATCATTATTGGCATAACGGAAACGCTTGGCTTTACACAAGCGCACGCCATCAATAATTGACGCATGGTTAAGCGCATCAGAAATAATGGCATCGTCTGGGCCGAGAATGGTCTCGAACAATCCCGCATTGGCATCAAAGCATGAGGAATACAGGATGGTATCTTCCATCCCGAGAAAGTCAGATAACTTGGCTTCCAGCGTTTTGTGAGCATCTTGCGTGCCACAAATAAATCGCACCGACGCCATACCAAAGCCGTGCTCATCCATCCCCGCTTTGGCAGCCTCAACCAAAGCAGGATGATTGGCTAACCCTAGGTAGTTATTGGCGCAAAAGTTCAGTACCTGCTGTTCATGATTGACGGCGACACTGGCCGCTTGTGGTGAGGTAATAAGGCGTTCACTTTTGTACAAGCCATCAGCTTTTACTTGCTCAAGCTGATGACGCATTTGCTGATAGAAGGCAGCCGTCATCGCAATCTCCATGCTGGTGATGATTACTTTGGGAAGGCCGCCGCACACATTGTGTACGACGAATGAATGCTTGCTATCATGGCACGTTCGCGTGTTTTGTGCCAACAAGGGGCGCTAGACAGTGATTCATATCGTGTAATCACTGGCAAGCTGGACGAATATCGCGCAATGCGATCACCGCCTAGAGAGATAGCTCAGTTCAATGTATCCAGTGAGCGTGAGTCTTGGCGAACTAACTGCTGCTCGTAGTGGTCTATTAACGCAGTGATGGCCATTTGTCCCTGTGCCGATGTCAGCGGGTGAAGCAATGCCAACATCTGCAAAATACCTTTGTAGATCACCCCTGCATGAATTTGCGTTTGGGGAGCTTGTGCACTTTGATAAAAAATCCAGCTCGACGCCACTTGCTTAAGCGTTTCTCCCACCGCAGACAAAGCGCTGTCGTTGAGGCTCAGCCAACCGGCTTGCCGATAGTGGAGCAAGATGGTCATCAAGTTGGTTTGCAGCTGTTGCTGCGCTCCCAGGTATTTTTGCTGCAGTGCATCGTCTCGGCGCAAAATGTCCGGCAAATTGGCGTAAAAAAATCGATAACGCCACATCAAGCTAAAGGTCGCGTCGAGATAGTGCTGCAATAAAGCTTGGGTATCGTCACGAGGCTGACTAGGATCAAAGGCAAGGGCAAGATCTTGCGCGTATTGGTCGAATATACTGTGTATAATCGCTTCTTTATTACGGAAGTGGTAGTAAAGGTTGCCCGGGCTTATCCCGAGATCTGCCGCGATATGGTTGGTGGTGATATTCGGCTCACCATGTTGATTGAATAAAGCCAGTGCAGCATGGATAATTCGGTCTCGGGTTTTCATGTATGGTTCAGTCCTCTGCCCGGTTGATGAGCAACCATACTATCACAGTCAACAGTAATGGCGACGGGGTCTGTCGTCAGATAAAGATGAATTAGGTAACGATATGATTTTTGTGACTGGTGGTGCTGGCATGATTGGCAGCAACTTAGTAAAAGCACTGAACGAGCAAGGCTACCGTGACATCGTGGTCGTCGATAACCTCAAAGACGGCACCAAATTCGTTAACCTGGTTGACCTCGACATTGCAGATTATATGGATAAGGAAGATTTCCTTACCCAAATCATGGCCGGTGAAAATTTCGGCCCGATCGAAGCCATTTTCCACCAAGGTGCCTGCTCGGCCACCACAGAGTGGGATGGCAAATACATGATGCTCAACAACTACGAGTACTCCAAAGAGCTGTTGCATTATTGTATTGATCGCGATATCCCCTTTCTTTATGCCTCGTCAGCGGCTACTTATGGCGGACGTGACAGTGACTTTATTGAAGCGCCAGAGTATGAAGGCGCGCTGAATGTGTACGGGTATTCCAAACAGCAATTCGACAACTATGTCCGTCGCGTGCAAGAAGATGCTAAGGCCCATGGCGAGGCACTGCCACCGATTACGGGCTTCCGCTACTTTAATGTGTATGGTCCGCGCGAGCAGCACAAAGGCAGCATGGCGTCAGTGGCTTATCACCTCAATCAACAAATTCTAAAAGGTGAAAACCCTAAACTTTTTGAGGGTAGTGATACGTTCAAGCGTGACTTTGTCTATGTCGGTGATGTCTGCGCAATGAACATTTGGTTCTGGCAACAACAGATCAGCGGTATTTACAACTGCGGTACCGGTCGTGCCGAGCCCTTTAGCGCCGTTGCCAACGCGGTGATTGACTTCCACGGTCAAGGAGAGATAGAGGAAATTCCCTTTCCCGACCACCTAAAAGGTCGCTACCAAGCCTACACACAAGCCGATCTGACCAAGGTACGTGAAGCGGGATACACGGCATCCTTTAAGACAGTGGCAGAAGGTGTCGCCGCTTACCTAGCCGAAATCAATCGCTAATATAATGATGTTTACGCCAAGCCGTGACGCTTGGCGTATGAGAAAATCGAATAATGACAAAACAGCGACCCGATTACGATCCAAATGCCTATAACCCCGAATTTTCGCGTGCCTTCCTCGCACCGAAATATTGGGGCACCTGGCTGATGTTATTGGCTGCCTTGCCAATCTGTTTGTTGGTGCCTGCGCGAGCAAAGTATCGCTTTGCCCAATGGGTGGCACGCAAACTGGTGAAAAAGAAAAAAGGCACGATTTTGAATGCATGGCTCAACCTTGAAGCCTGCTTTCCCGAGAAATCCGCGCAAGCGCGTGAGACCGTATTAATCGACACCTTGACCACCGCCGGGGCTTTTTTGCTGAGCTTTCCGCTGATCACCTTGCGCAGTCGCCAGTGGTTTCAGGACCACTGTGATGTGATTGGCATGGAACATATTACTCGGCACACTGATAACGACGAAGCGGTGATCCTCTTTGTGCCGCATACTTGGGCCATTGATGCCGCCGCGATTTTATTTGCCTCTCAAGGGCTCCCCGTGGCGGCATTCTCAAAACGGCAAAAAAATCAGCTGCTGGACTGGCTCATGCACCGTCAACGCGTGCAATATGGCGGCAATTGTTATGAGCGCGAAGCAGGGATTAAGCCCTTTATCCGCGCAGTTAAACGCGGCTTTTTGGGCTACTACTTGCCCGACGAAGATATGCGCGATGAGAGCAGCGAGTTTGTGCCGTTTTTTGCTACCACCAAAGCGACCTTGCCCAGCCTCGGGAAATTAAGCAAAGTCACCCGCTCGCATATCGTGCCTGTGCTATCTGGCTTTGATGCCAAAACCGGCCGGTTTGTCATTACCATCCATCCAGCATTTAGCGAGTTTCCAACCGGTGATAGCAAAACGGACGCCCACATGATGAACCAACACATCGAAACCATGCTCGAGGGTCAATACGACCAATACATGTGGATCCTAAAACTGCTCCGCACACGCGAAGACGGCCGTAATATCTACCAAGAGGCAAAAAGGAAACGGGCATCATGACACGAGTACTCGTCATTGGCCCGTCTTGGGTCGGCGATATGGTGATGTCGCAATCACTGTATAAAGCCATCAAACAACAACACCCTGACGCCACCATTGACGTGATGGCGCCTGGATGGTGCGCCCCTATTTTGGCGCGTATGCCAGAAGTTAATCGCAGTATCGACATGCCACTGGGTCATGGAGAATTTGCACTCGGTAAGCGCTACCAATTAGGTAAACGCTTAGCAAAACATGGCTATGACCATGCCTATGTATTGCCTAATTCCGCCAAATCGGCGCTGATCCCTTGGTTTGCTGGGATCCCAACACGTACCGGTTGGAAAGGTGAAATGCGTTATGGTTTGCTCAACGACCTGCGTCCCAATAAAAAAGCGTTTCAATATATGGTTGAGCGCTATGTTGCCCTGGCACACCCACGCGCCACGATGCAAAGTTCGGTCTCACTCGGTGGCCTTGAAGGCCTACCAAAACCTGAATTAACCATTGATCCTGACGCACAAGCGGCTGTGATCACTAAGCTGGGCTTAAACCAAGATAGACCCATAGTGGGTCTTTGCCCGGGTGCCGAGTTCGGCCCAGCCAAAAAGTGGCCTGAGCAACACTATGCCGAGGTCGCTCGCCAGATGCATGCTAAGGGGTTTCAAGTTTGGCTGTTTGGCTCAGCCAAAGATATCGACACCTGTGAAAAAATTGCCGCCCTTGCCAACAACGCACCGAATATTCATGTGTTAGCGGGTAAAACCAATTTAATTGAGGCTGTTGATCTATTAGGCGCTTGCCAAACCGTCGTCAGTAATGACTCCGGCTTGATGCACATCGCCGCGGCGGTCAACTGCCAGGTCATTGCCATTTATGGCTCAACGTCCCCCGATTACACGCCGCCTTTAACCAGTAAGGTCGACATTGTGCATACAGATATTGAATGTCGCCCTTGCTTTCAACGCGAATGTCCACTTGGGCATTTGAAGTGTTTAAAGGATTTGGACCCTAGCCGCGTTATTTCTTTAATAAAAATGGATAAAGCGTCATGAGTGAAGGGAATACAACCGTTGCCGTTGCACTTATCGTTAAAAACGAGGCACATAACATTGATCTATGTTTGCAGTCTGTATGCAATTGGGTGGATGAAATCGTTGTACTGGACGCGGGAAGTTCAGATAACACAACTGAAATAGCTAAACAGTATACGGATAAAGTCTACGTAGCTTCAGACTGGCGTGGGTTTGGAAAACAACGCCAGCGCGCTCAATCACCGCAACATGTGATCTGGTCCATGTCCACGAAGGCCGAGCGATTTATTGGGCATTGCTCCAGCGCTTATTACACAATGTGCCTTATATCGTGACACGCCGCATTAATAATCCTTTAAAGAAAAAGTGGTTATCTCAACTTGCATACGCGAAGCGAGTGCCCTGGTCGGTTTGAGTTCGGAGATCATCCATCAACTAGAAAAACGTTACCCTGATGCCAAGTTAGTCAAAATTCCTAGCTCTCCTGTCACCTACCCTGTATCGCAAGATAAGGTTGAGAAAATCAAAGCGCAATTTCATGGGAAGTTCTTAGTGATTCATGCCGCCAATATGTATGCGCATAAAGGCTTTGATGTCACGATAGAAGCGGCACGGTTACTTGGTAACACATCGCCCAACATCCAGTTTTGTTTGCTTGGTGATGGTAAAGAGCGTGAAGCGTTAGCGCTTCAAGCGAAAGGACTCAGCAACGTTCACTTTGCTGGTAAACAAACGAATATGGGCGATTGGTTCGCAGCGGCCGATTTACTCGTCCACCCTTCCTATTCAGAAGGCTTAGGCTCGGTCATTTTAGAAGCAATGGCAGCCGGGCTCCCTGTTGTTGCAACGCGTGCTGGCGGGATCCCTGATATCATCACACATAGTGTATCTGGACGGCTTATCGAAGTGGGAGACGCTGATCAACTAGCGAGCTCTATCAAAGATATAGCCAATGATACGACTCTTAGAAACCGCCTTATTGTCGGTGGTCTCGAACAAGCTAAAGCCTGTGATATCAATCAAACCGTCCTAACCTATCAATCTCTATACCAAACGATAAAAGACGGATCCTAGATTGTATGACGAGTGTCTGATAAGTATTAGACCCTGGAGCTCGATTGGAGAGTATGCCACTATTTATCGCACCCAAACGTCCATAGGAGTTTCCCTGTGCGCTGGTTATACACATTATTACTCACGCTTGCTGCCCCTTTTTTGCTTGTCGGGCTTTATCGTAAACGGCCCGGTAAGCCGGCGGTGGGGGAGCGCTGGCAAGAGCACTTTGGTCGCACACCCAACATTGAGGGGGCGCCGATTTGGTTGCATGCGGTTTCCGTGGGGGAGGTCCTCGCCGCCAAGCCGGTGATTAGCGCGCTGCAACAAGCTTATCCCGATGTTCCTATCCTCATCACCACCACCACAGCCACTGGGGCCGAGCAGGCAATGCGCATCAAAGGTGTGAACCATCGCTATATGCCGGTTGATTTTCCGTTTGCGATTCGTGGTTTTTTACGTGCAGTCTCTCCAAGGCTATGCGTGATCATGGAGACCGAGCTTTGGCCCAATACTTTGCATCATGTCGGTCGTGCCGGTGTTCCCATTACGATCATTAATGCGAGGCTTTCTGAAAAGGCATGTAACCATTATCAAAAAATTGCGCCGCTCTTTCGTGCCATGAGTCAGCATATCGATCTCATACTGTGTCAGCATACCACTGATAAAGCACGTTTTGCCGCACTGGGGGTCCCCGCAGAAAAACTAAGCGCAGTTGGGTCGGTGAAGTTTGATATCAAGGCGATAAATCCTGATTTAGGCGCTGCGCTTCGTGACGCTCGCGGTGAACGCCCTTGCTGGATAGCGGCCAGCACCCATTCAGGCGAAGATGCCATCATGTTAGCCGCCCACCGTATTTTGCTACGTGATTATCCGGATGCTTTATTGATTATGGTCCCTCGCCACCCTGAGCGCTTTGATGATGTCTCGCAACAAGTCGCGGCTCAGGGCCTCAGTATACAAAGACAGACTCAGGGCGAGACGCTTACCACGAGCACGCAAGTGTACCTTGGCGATACCATGGGTGAGATGATGATGTATCTCGCCAGTGCAGATGTGGTTGTCATGGCAGGGAGTTTTTTAGGCGCCAAAGTTGGCGGTCATAATCTGTTAGAGCCCGCAGCGCTCAGCAAACCCTTATTAAGCGGACCCAGTTACTATAACTTCCAAGTCATTGGTGATGCTTTAATAGACGCAGGCGCACTGCAAGTATGTAACGATAGCCAAGATCTCGCGGCAAAGATTGGCGCTTTTTTTAATGCACCGCCACTGGCAGCGCAAGCAGGAAAAGCCGGTTTGGCGGTGGTCGAAGAAAACCGTGGCGCCGTTGAGCGAACCTTACAAGCACTCACCCCTTGGCTTCGACACTCGCACTGAGTGGCGACTACTTTCGAATATGGTTGTAACCTTTTAAGACCGCAGCCCAATCCTCGGGCTGCCAGCGGATTTGGCGCTTCTCTTTTTCTTTTTTAAAAGAGCGATGCAAGCGTGCTAAGTTGTCTTCTTTCCATTGCTCACCTTCACGCTGTTGGCACTTATCAAAATCAATCAGCCACAGTTTGCCTTTTCTATCACGAAGGATATTATGGATATTCAGATCAGAATGGCACACGCCGGCATCATGTAAACGACGCACCAAGCGGCCAATGGCGTGATAATCGTGAGCTAGCAAGCTGTTTTCGCTTAATATCGCCACTAAGTCACGGGCTCCTGGGACTTTTTCTACCAAGATATCGGCACGATAGGTACGGCCTGTCTTTACCGCACGAGCAGCGACGGGGCGCGGTACAGGGAGCTTTTTCTCGCGCAAATAAGCCAATAAGCGCAACTCCGCACCGCAGCGCGTTTCCTCCCAGCCCGTAAACCAGTATTGGTCTTTCACCAATTTGCCGAAAAGGCCGCCGCGATAATAATGCCGCAGTGCCATCTCCATTTTCGGGCCACGGACAAAAAAGGTTATCCCTCGCCCTTTGACCGAGCCGGTGACGGCAGCCTGTTGGTGCCAAAAATGAATATCAAAATACTGGCGCGGCTCCCCGACCACCAAGGTAGGATCGTACCAGATGCACTCATTTTCTTGCTGATGAATTATCATTTCTAGCGCCACGCTTTATCTCGCTGCTTGGTAGCCATGGTTATCTGTTTGGATACGGGGTCAAGGTCATATATCATAACCGTCAGCGTACAACACAGCAAACTCATCCTATCGGACATTTCAGGTAAATAAGGTACTGATAAATGAATATCTTGGTCTTAAGCTCATACAATGACGCTTGGAATAGTGTACGGCCAGAAGCAGAAATATTTATAGCCCTCGCAAAAGCGGGTCATAACGTCACTATTTTAACGCAAGAAGATGCCGCCTATGTTCAACGATTCAAGGCCAATGGCATTACGGTTATCGACCATTATCCAAAGAGGAAGATTTGCTTAAAAACGATCAAATATCTCAGAGCATTATTTGCTAAGCAGCCAATCGATATCGTCTATGCCATGAACTCAAGAACGATTGCAAATGCTGCGTTCGCGTGTATCGGATTTGATAGTATTAAACTTGTGACCTACCGTGGGACAGTAGGTGGTGTATATCGCCTTGACCCTTCCGCATATCTGACGCATTTACATCCAAGAGTCGATGGTATCGCTTGTGTGTCCAACGCGGTGGAAAAAGATTTAAAAACCAGAGTGTGGCGTATCAAAGATAAAGTGACCACTGTCTATAAAGGGCATGATATTGCTTGGTACCAAACGAAGCCTGCCTGTCGTGAACGTTTACATATTCCCGAAGATGCTTTTTGCGTCATCTGCATCGCGAATACTAGGCCTAGTAAAGGGGTCGCTTACCTACTCGAAAGTGCCAAGCAACTCAGAGGGCTAAACCGTCTTCATCTCTTACTGGTTGGTCGCAATATGGATACCGAGGCACATAAGCAATTAGCCAATGACAGTGGCATGGTAGAGCGGATTCATTTTCTTGGCTATCGTGATGATGTGCCTGCACTCATCGCGGCCAGCAATGTACAGGTTCAACCTTCTATTTCTGGGGAAGGGCTACCAAAAACTTTTGTAGAAGCCATGGCAATGGCTATTCCATCCATTGTTACCACCACCGGTGGCGCGAAGGAGTTTATTGATGAGGCTCAGAGCGGCTTTGTGGTGCCGACTCGAGATTCCTATGCCATCAGTGAAAAAATTAAGTTTCTCTACAAACGTCCAGAACAATGCCAAACCATGGGTAACCTAGCACAAGCTAAAATGATTAAGGACTTATCTTCTCAGAAAAGTGCGTCTGACCTACTCTCATTTTTCCAATATCTTATGCAGGCTAGCTCATGAAGGCGATTGATTATATTCTATCTTTACCCAAGAGTTTGATTTTTAATTTATCCTACTTTGGTATTAAAGGATTAAAGCTACCCGTAATTATATCGCATCGCACCTACTTAAAAAAAATGTCCGGCACGGTTATCATCAGCAATACAATAAAAACGGGTGGMATACGCATTGGGTTTGGTGATGTACCTGCTTTTGATAAAAAGAGAAGTAGAAGTATCTTTTTTAATGAGGGAACGATCGTTTTTTCTGGACGCGCGAAAGTGGGTCACGGCGGAAAGTTAGTCGTATGCAAAGGGGGAAGGTTAAATTTAGGAAACAGGTTTAATCTGTCGGCGGAAAGTTTAATATACTGTACTAAATCAATAACTTTCGGCGATTACAATTTAATATCTTGGGGAGTACAAGTTATAGATAGTGATCTTCACGACATCTATTCAAAAGGTAATATTGGCTTACCAATAAACCCACCAAAAGCAATTAAAACTGAAAATTCCGTGTGGTTATGTGCTCGAAGTAACATTTTAAAAGGCAGCTATATCCCAAGCCACTCTATTATCGCATCTAATGCTAATGTATGTGGTGTACTAGATTCCACTCATAGTATATATGGTGGAAATCCTGCGAAGTTAATTAAGCAAGGGATAGCATGGGATAGCGCGGCGCGGGATTATAAGTATGACAGCTAAATTTCCGGACCTAATAAAAAGGGAGACAGCTTTGACACAAAAACAACATACCCGCGTGATTTACCCGGGCACATTTGATCCGATCACCAACGGTCACTTGGATCTGATTGAGCGCGCGGCACGAATGTTTGACGATGTGATTGTGGGCATTGCCGCCAGTCCAAGCAAACAACCGCTTTTTGATCTGAATGAACGCGTCGCCCTGACGCAAACGGTCACCGCGCACTTATCCAATGTCTCTGTGGTTGGCTTTTCAGGGTTGTTGGTCAATTTTGCCAAGCAGTACCAGGCCAACATTCTAGTGCGCGGTTTGCGGGCGGTCTCCGACTTTGAGTATGAATTTCAACTCGCCAATATGAACCGCCGGCTGATGCCGGCACTGGAAAGCGTCTTTCTGACTCCGTCAGAGGAGCATTCGTTTATTTCCTCGACGTTGGTCAAAGAAGTGGCGTTACACGACGGTGATACCAGTGAGTTTGTCGCGCCTAGCGTACTGACCGCCTTGCAAGAAAAGCTGCAAGACAAGCGTTCATAAAGGCTGGCATTGCGGGCAAAACACGGTTGCTCGCTGGCCGATGACTATGCGCTCAAGGGTCGTGTCACAGGTTGGGCACGGCTCACCCGACTTACCGTAAACACGTAGCGCTTGAGCGAAATAACCGGCCTTCCCGTCTACCTGGGTAAAGTCTTTCAGCGTGGTGCCGCCTTGCGTGATCGCCGCGGCCAACACCGTTTTTATCTCATCCACCAGCGCCGTCGCTTCTGTTTGCGTCAGGCTACCGGCAGGGCGTTTAGGGTGGATACCAGCACAAAACAGCGATTCGTTGGCGTAAATATTCCCCACACCTACCACAACGGCGTTGTCCATAATAAAGCTTTTCATCGCCATTTTTTTGCCTGCCGCCTTGGCCAGCAAATAATCTGAATTGAACGCATCGGTGAGTGGTTCAGGGCCGAGTTTTCCCAACACGGGATGCGGCAAATCTCCCTCCTGCCACAACCAGGCGCCAAAGCGGCGCGGATCGTGGTAACGAATTAAGCGACCATTGCTGAGTGTCACATCAACATGATCATGCTTTTCCGGTGCCAGTGACGTGGGAAGCACCCGCAAACTGCCTGACATCCCCAAATGCACAATCGCCGTACCGACATCCGTCTCCAATAAAAGATACTTGGCGCGACGCGTGACGCGACGTATCACCTGGCCTTTTAACTGTTGTAACGTTTCGGGAATGGGCCAGCGTAGCTTGGGCTGACGAATGGTAATCTCGGTGACCGTTTGCCCTTCGACATACGGCATGATACCTAAACGGCTTACTTCTACTTCAGGTAACTCGGGCATAACACAGCTCTTAATATTTACGACTTTGATAGCGGGAAAAGATACCGACTATCCACTGACACGGCTAACCATTGGCCGTGTTCGTTTTGCATCAACCAAAACTGGGGTTGTTGATAATAGGTAATGCGAATGGGCTCTTGGTCGGGGCTGCGGGTAAGCTCCAACGTACGGGGAGAGGTTAATTGGGGTCGCAACGACTGCAAGGTGGTGTCATCGATTTGTGTCCCAGTCAGCCCCAGCCAGCGCTGAGCAAGCTCTGTCGGGCTAATCACTAAGGGTTTATCCGATTGCCAGGCCTCTAACGTACGCGTCAGGGTTAAATGGGAAAACCGCAACGACAGCACATCACTGCGCGATTCAACCAGCGCTATCACTCCCTCAGGCGTCGCCCGTGCTTGGCGTTGATGGCGCAAATAATCTGGCAGCAACATTAAGCCAAAAAAAACCACCACTGAGAGAATCAGGATGTTATTCCATGTCTGCCGCTTTAGCTTCATGTCGGTTCACCTGAGGACGTTACGCGTGTCTTTCGCAGTATAACCGTAAATGTGACCAGATTTTAGTTATAAAAAAACCCAGCCGAAGCTGGGTCTTTCTCAAAGCGTCAATCAAATTACTTGATTTTGGCTTCTTTATACATAACGTGCTTGCGAACTACAGGATCAAATTTTTTGATCTCGAATTTGCTAGGCATGTTACGTTTGTTCTTGTCTGTGGTGTAGAAGTGACCAGTACCTGCAGAGGATACTAGACGAATCTTCTCACGAACGCCGTTTTTAGCCATTCTCTAATTCCTCTTATACGTTCTCACCGCGGGCACGCATTTCTGTCAGTACAGAACTAATGCCTTTTTTGTCGATGATGCGCATACCTTTAGTGGATAGGCGCAGTTTAACGAAGCGTTTTTCGCCTTCTACCCAGAAACGATGAGTTTGCAGGTTCGGCAGAAAACGACGCTTGGTGGCGTTCTTAGCGTGAGAGCGGTTGTTACCAACTACAGGACGCTTGCCAGTTACTTGGCATACTCGTGACATGAAAGTCTCTCCAAAATCGTTTCGGCTCGATATCAACCTTGTCCGCCAGTCCTGCATCGTTAAGGTCAGGTCGAAGGTCAAGGCTATCAAAGGTGGCGCATTATACTAACTGAATTCACATTGCTCAAGTCCCGAGCAGATCCTTTTATGCGCTTTTTGATCGTTTTTTTCGCCAATGGCGATCCTTAAGGGGATAACAACCAACCTCGTTCGGCGAACGATACCACATCTCCGTCCCCAATCACTAGGTGATCAAGCACGCGAACATCCACTAATGACAAGGCATTGGCAATTCTATCGGTAATATGTCGGTCTGCCTGGCTCGGCTCTGCCACACCGGATGGGTGGTTATGGGCCAAAATCAGTGCTGCGGCATGCAACTCAAGCGCGCGACGGACAATTTCTCGTGGATAAACGCTCGCCGCATTGTGCGTGCCTTCAAAAAGTTGCTCATCGGCTATCACGCGATGCTGATTATCAAGAAACAAAACGTAAAACGCCTCGCGAGGCCGGTCGCGCAGTAAGGTCGAGAGATAACGGCGAGTATGGTCCGGGCTGGTCAGCGCGTCGGTTTTGCTCAAGGTTTCTTTTAAATAACGTCGACTCAACTCCAGTACCGCCTGCAGCTGGGCATATTTGGCGCTACCCAGTCCTTTTCGCTGACAAAACGCCCCTTGGTCCGCGCCCATCAGCGCCCGGAGCGAGCCAAAATCCTGCAACAGATGGTCGGCCAGCGCCACCGCACTCATCCCTGTGACGCCCGTGCGTAGAAAAATCGCTAATAACTCGGCATCCGAGAGGCTCTCCGCTCCCCGTGCTAACAAGCGTTCTCTGGGGCGACAATCTTGCGGCAAGGTTTTTAGGCTCATGGTGATTCCTCTTCAACGTTGCCGCCAGTTAAAGTAAGCGCCTTTCACGCCGCAACGACTTTTCCGTGTAACTGCGGCGAGTTCGCGATTTTATCATGAGCCACCGTTAACGCTTTCAGCCGTGCGCTAGCCATATCACATCCAACGCGCATCACACCCCATGCGGATTCATGCGCTCAAACAAGCTTTTTGCGCTAAGGATTATGGTATGGTTTTGTCATTCATGTTCCAACACACAGAGCATTATGGCCAATAGTTCACAGCAGCCAGCCCAGACGCTGGCCGGTAAACGTATTCTGCTTGGCATGGGCGGCGGAATTGCCGCGTATAAGTGTGCCGATCTCACCCGCCGCCTCATCGAGCGTGGCGCTACCGTCAAGGTGGTGATGACTCATGCTGCAAAAGAGTTTATTACCCCATTGACCCTGCAAGCCGTTTCTGGCCATCCGGTATCGGATAGCTTACTCGACCCCGCGGCTGAGGCCTCTATGGGGCACATAGAATTGGCTAAATGGGCGGATCTCGTGCTGATTGCCCCCGCAACCGCCGATTTAATTGCTCGGATCCACGCTGGCATGGGCAATGATTTGCTCACTACCGTGTGCTTGGCCACCGATGCCCCTCTGGCGATTGCGCCGGCGATGAACCAGCAAATGTATCGCGCCCACGCCACCCAGGCGAACTTGAGTGGGCTACGTACACGCGGCTGCCTGATATGGGGCCCCGACAGTGGCGCGCAAGCCTGCGGCGATGTGGGCCTTGGGCGCATGCTCGAGCCGCTGGCCTTAGTAGCTGAATGCGAACGTTGGGCCGGCCCTAAACCGCTTTCAGGCAAGCGCGTGATGATTACCGCCGGCCCTACCCGCGAAGCGCTAGACCCAGTCCGATATCTGTCTAACCACAGTTCAGGGAAAATGGGCTATGCCCTCGCCGAGGCGGCAGCCCGTTTAGGGGCCGATATCACCTTAGTCTCTGGCCCAGTCGCATTGCCAGTGCCGACAGGTGTCACGCGTATTGATGTCACCAGCGCCCAACAAATGCATGATGCGGTGCATGCGAGCATCACCGACCAAGATATTTTTATCGGCTGTGCCGCGGTCGCGGACTACCGTCCACAACACATCGCCGAACAGAAAATGAAAAAGCAAGTGGATAAAGACGCGATGACGGTCACCATGGTAAAAAACCCCGATATTATTGCTTCGGTTGCGGGCTTAACGTCACATCGTCCATTTACGATCGGCTTTGCCGCCGAAACCCAAGATGTCGCGGCCTACGCGCGTGACAAGCTGGCGCGCAAAAAGCTTGATATGATTTGTGCGAACGATGTGTCCCAGTCCGACCAAGGCTTTAACAGCGATCGAAATGCCTTACACCTGTTCTGGCCTGGGGGAGACAAGGCCCTACCTGTCGCGGAAAAGCGTACATTAGCCGACGAAGTGATGACGCACATACATGCACGCTATTTACAGCAAACCATCCAGGATGAGCACTGACGCGGGTGAGAGGGCAACCTACTTATCGCCAAAATACAAGTTCAAAAGCGTGCGCAATGGCCACGCTTTTTGCTTTTAATACAGAGACCTCGTCGCTAAGATAGGGGAAAAATCCACACATGGCGGCACCTCTCCATGATGCCTCCTTTACCGGTCGCCAGTGTGACAGATAAAAAGACAAAGGAATCGCATCCATGGCAGCCCCAAAAAAAAGTAATCGCCGCGAAGAGATCCTTCAAGCGCTCGCGCAAATGCTGGAATCCAACCAAGGCAGCCAACGCATCACCACGGCCAAACTCGCCGAGCAAGTCGGGGTGTCTGAGGCGGCACTCTACCGCCACTTCCCCAGTAAAGCGCGGATGTTTGAGGGGCTCATCGAATTTATTGAAGATTCACTGTTGTCCCGCATCAACCTGATCATTGAGGAAGAAAAGGACACCTTGGTGCGCCTCAAACTGATTTTGCAATTGCTGCTGGCCTTTGGTGAGCGCAACCCGGGGCTCACGCGCATCATGACAGGTCATGCCTTGATGTTTGAGCAAGATAGATTACAAGCGCGGATCAACCAGCTGTTTGAACGCGTCGAGGCGCAGCTAAAGCAAGTACTGCGCGAGCGTCGTTTACGCGAAGGAAAAGGGTTCCCATTGGATGAAGCGATACTCGCCAGCCAATTGATTAGCCAAGTGGAAGGCGGCTTTTGTCGCTACGTGCGCTCATCATTTAAGCAGCTACCGACTGCCAATTTCGAGCAATATTGGCAGCTGCTCACCAACCAACTACAGTAAATGGCGCAGTGCAACTGGCGTAGTGCAACGAGCGCAGTGCAGCTGGCGTACTCAAGCCAGCCAGCAGCACACGTGTAACTTAAATCCCGTAGCTCGCCTGGTACGCTTTCACCGCCGCTAGCTGAGCCGGATCGGCTTGGCTTTGCTCTAAGTAAGTGACCAAATCCGCTAAGCTAATGATAGACACCACCTGACAATCGAAGTCACGCTCTACTTCTTGGATCGCCGACAGCTCGCCTTGGCCACGCTCTTGGCGGTCAATTGCCACCAAGACACCGGCCAGCTGCGCCCCTTGCGCTTGAATCAGTGTCATTGACTCGCGAATGGCAGTACCGGCGGTGATCACATCATCCACCAACATCACACGGCCACTCAGCGCGCTGCCGACCAAGTTGCCGCCCTCACCATGGTCTTTGGCCTCTTTGCGGTTAAAACAATAAGGCGTATCCACATCATGATGCGCAGCAAGTGCCACCGCCGTGGTGGTCGCAATCGGGATCCCTTTGTACGCCGGGCCAAACAACACATCGTAATCAATCCCTGCATCCATCAACGCGGCCGCATAAAATTCACCCAGCTTTGCCAAATCGCGCCCGGTGTTAAACAAGCCGGCATTAAAAAAGTACGGACTCTTCCGCCCTGATTTAAGGGTAAACTCGCCAAACTTTAATACCTCACGCTCTAAGGCAACTCAATAAACTGGCGCTGATAGGCTTTCATTCGTTCCTCTCTTGGTTGTCTTGGTGACACGCCACATGTCACCCGGGGTCGGATAGATAAAAAAATAGCCCCCGATGCGGGAGCTACTTAATCTGTTAGGCNGTGTTAAACAAGCCGGCATTACAAAAGTACGGACTCTTCCGCCCTGATTTAAGGGTAAACTCGCCAAACTTTAATACCTACGCTCTAAGGCAAACTCAATAAACTGGCGCTGATAGGCTTTCATTCGTTCCTCTCTTGGTTGTCTTGGTGACACGCCACATGTCACCCGGGGTCGGATAGATAAAAAAATAGCCCCCGATGCGGGAGCTACTTAATCTGTTAGGCGTCGGCGAGTGCCGATTTTTGCGCGACGACAATGTCATCAATGCCCTTACTGGCCAGTGCCAGCATGGCATTGAGCTCATCGGGGGTAAACGGCTCGGCTTCGGCAGTGCCCTGCACCTCAATCATACGGCCATCTTCGAGCATCACCACGTTCATGTCGGTATCTGCGGCCGAGTCTTCCACGTATTCAAGGTCGCAAATCGGCGTTTGTTGATAAATACCCACTGACACAGCAGCCACATGGCCACGCATCGGGTTGGCCGCAAGCTTGCCATCGCGTACCAGCGCGTTAAGTGCGTCCGCCAGTGCCACGCTCGCCCCCGAAATGGACGCCGTGCGCGTGCCGCCATCTGCTTGAATCACGTCACAGTCAACCGTAATGGTACGCTCACCCAGTGCTTTTAAATCGACCGCGGCGCGCAAGCTGCGCCCAATCAAACGTTGAATTTCGACGGTACGGCCACCTTGTTTACCGCTTGACGCTTCACGACGGTTACGGGTGTGGGTTGCACGTGGCAACATGCCATACTCGGCAGTCACCCAACCTTGGCCCTTGCCTTTCAAAAAGCGTGGCACGCCCTCCTCGATCGTGGCATTACAGATCACCTTGGTATCACCAAAGCACACCAACACAGAGCCTTCTGCGTGGGCCGTAAAACCGCGGGTAAAGCTAACGGGACGAATTTGGTCGAGTGCTCTTCCACTTGGGCGCATGCAAGTTACCTTATTGACTGACAGAATGTGGGCGCGATTATACGTGTTTCTCCGCCCGCTTGCGATCCCTGTCCGCCCCACAGACCAAGACAGCTGACGACAGGGGCGTGGATGCGTATAATCTTTGCCATTCACCTTCAGCACACAAGAGCAGGTACACATGATCCACAGTATGACCGCCTACGCCCGACAAGAACTCAAGGGCGATTGGGGCAACGCGGTTTGGGAAATCCGCTCCGTCAACCAGCGCTATCTCGAAACCTACATTCGTATGCCTGAGCAGCTACGTAGCCTTGAGCCTGTGGTACGCGAGCGTTTTCGCAAGCGCCTAGCCCGCGGCAAAGTGGAATGCAACCTGCGCTTTGATACCTCACAAGCCAGCCAAGATAAGCTCACCATCAATGAAGCCCTGGCCAAGCAAGTGATTCACGCAGCGAAATGGGTGAAAGAGACTGCGGGCGAAGGCAACATCAATCCGTTTCAAGTCCTGAACTGGCCAGGGGTGATGGAAGCGCCGGAGCAAGACACCGACGAGCTACACCGCGCCTTATTGGCTGGCCTTGATGACGCGCTCGATGCCTTTATCGCCGCACGTGCCAGCGAAGGCGAGAACATGAAAGCCCTGATTGAGCAACGACTCGATGCGATTAACGCTGAAGTGATCAAAGTACGCGAAAAGATGCCCACCGTGATTGAGTGGCAGCGTGAACGTTTGACCACGCGCTTAGAAGAAGCACAAGTGGAACTCGACCCAGCCCGCGTTGAGCAAGAAATGGTGATGCTGGCGCAAAAAGTGGATGTAGCCGAAGAGCTTGACCGCTTAGACTCACACGTTYCAGAGGCGCGCAAAATCCTCAAAAAAGGCGGCGCCTGCGGCCGACGCTTGGACTTTATGATGCAAGAGTTCAACCGCGAAGCCAACACCCTCGCCTCTAAATCAATCAGCACCGAGATCACCGCCTCCGGCGTCGAACTCAAAGTGCTTATCGAACAAATGCGCGAGCAGATCCAAAATATTGAATAAATTCCATATCTAAACATAAACACCTTATAATCACTTAAAAACAGCACTTTATAGACAATTCAACTTCCATAGCATTACATAGCCAACCACCTTTACCCACCACTAAATGGTGGGTAATATGGTGGGTAATGAGATTATACTATCAGTAAGGTGGTGGGTAATCGTGTTGCGGGTATGGAGAATGCAATGGGAAAGCTAACGGTAAAAAAAGTTGACGCACTGATTAAAACAAGAGCTGAGAAGACTCAACGCTATGCTGACGGTGATGGCTTATACCTTGTTGTACCTGCCTCCGGTCTTCSAAGCTGGATGCTACGTTATACCTCAAACAAAAAGCGACGAGAGATGAGCCTCGGGAAGGTACGAGATGTATCGCTCCAGGATGCTCGATTAGACGCTGCCGCCAAGATGAAACAACTGCGGGATGGGTTCGATCCGCTATTGCAACGAAAACGAGTCCAACAAGTACAAATAAAAACAGTGAACGACCTTTTCGAAGATTGGTACCCCACTCTCGTTATACGTCTCAAATACCCCGATATTCCTAAACGCATCTACACAAAAGACATTGCGCCGCATATTGGTGAGATCTTACTCGACCAAGTCACAGCGCGAGATATCCGTTTTACTATTAATGCGATTACAAATTCCGGTAGACCAACAATCGCGAATGATGCATTAGGTTACTGTAAACAACTCTTTAACCATGCCATCAAACTCGATCTTATGAACGGCAACCCAGCGGCAGCTTTTACAGTAAGAGACGCTGGTGGTGTTGAGCACAGCAAGGATAGAGCCTTGACCCCAGAGGAACTAAACCAGTTTTTTTCTACGGCAAAGGCATATCAAACTAGTTTTGGTCGCGATAACTATCTCGCTTGTGCGTTATTGGTTTGCTTGGGGGTACGAAAATCAGAGCTATGTGAAGCGAAGTGGCAAGAGTTTGATTTAGAAGCGGGGGTATGGATGCTCCCTAAAGAGCGCAGTAAAACCGGCGTTGCGTTAGATATTCCTTTAGCGCCAGTGGTCGTTACCTGGTTAGAAGAGTTAAAAATCCGAGGTTGTGGTTCAGACTATGTATTTCCGAGCCGACGCGCCAGCAAGCGACCTCATATGGGCCCAGATACGCTCAATCGTGCGATTTCAAAATTATTCGGTAAAGAGCCAGGCAAAAAAAAACCTGCACCGAATGTAATGGGCGACATGCCACATTTTGCCGTGCACGACTTACGCCGTACATGCCGGACATTACTGGCACGACAAGGCACACCTGGTCACATTGCAGAACGATGCCTAAACCATAAACTCAAAGGCGTTGAAGGGATCTATGATCGGTATGATTACTTTGACGAGCGGAAAGAAGCACTTTCCGCTCTAGCGAATAGCTTACACTTGTAGTGGAAGCGCCAAATAAAGCAAAGCTTAAGCCGCCGAGGTAACGTCTGGGATAGCGCACCAATGGAGCGCTTTTTCAGAAGTTTGAAGACAGAATGGGTACCGACTTATGGTTACCATTCATTTTCGCAGGCTCAAGCGCAAATACTGGATTAACTATATAAACCAGTGGCCAGTTTATACACTTCATACTATTGCCTAGCTAATGTCAGCAAAGCGACTACTCTTTCGCTGCGCTGTGGCTTCAAATAGCCGCCCTCACGAGAGAACATCAGGAAATATATTCAGCACTTTTATGAACAAAAACGGTTACATAGTAGCACTGGATATATACATCAAGACGAGAGTGTTGCACTTCGCGGTTGAATCCGCGCGGCGTCAGTAATCCCACTCGTCATATGCCAGTGGGGTCTCGTTCAACTCATCCTTGCGCAGGCGCCAATCCGGCATGCAATGATCCATTAGCGCACGAAAGTGCTCGGTGTGGTGACGTTCCAACAGGTGCACCATTTCGTGCACGAGTATGTATTCCAGGCAGCGAGGCGACTTCTTGGCAAGCTCCAAGTTCAGCCAGACTCGCCTCGCTTCGATATTGCAGCTCCCCCAGCGGGTCTTCATTCGCTTGATACGACAGTCCGAAACCTTCACACCCACAACCGGCTCCCAGGTGGCGAGAAGTTCGGGAATGCGGGCTTTGATTTGGCGCCGGTACCAACGATCGAGCATCTCCTGCCGAGCGGCCCGGCCGGTATCTGGGCGGACTTGCAGCTCAAGGGTGCTGTTGTTGATCAAGCGTACTCGCGGATTGCCCGGTCGCTCCACAACGTTCAGGCGGTAACGCCTGCCCTGGAAATAGTGACTCTCACCGGTCACCATCTCCCGGACGGACTGGCGTGCCTGACGCACAAAGCCCTGTTGCTGACGGCGAATCCAGCCAAGGCGCGAAATAACGGCCAGCCGTACTGCCTCGTCGTCCAGGTATGAGGGCGCGGCCACCCGCACCCTGCCGTCCGGCGGATAAACGCCTAGGTGCAGGTTCTTGATCGTCTTACGGCGAATCTCCACGAAGATGCCGCTTACCTCAATATGACTGAGCTCAGTATTCATTTTGGTTTTTTACCAGCTCAAACACGGTATCCACGTCGGGGAGCTCAGTCTCATGCATCTGCGTCTCCAGCACCCTGGCGATGGCGTTACGTACCTCGCGCTCCTTGAATCGGTTGCCACGCCAGTTGTCTTTCTTGACTGACCGAACGGCATGGTCCAATGCGAGCACAATGTCGACCCGCGTTGTGGCTGTGTGGGTTTCACCATAAGGCGCCTGTGATTCAGCCACTGATGAAGAAACTGCCGCTCCCAGGTTATCGTAAAGAGCCCGCTGTGGCCGAGTTTTTATTTCACTGGGATAACGGTTCTGATCTTCCCGCCGGGCAGCCTGGCGCGTCAGTTCCACGATGCGGCGCAGGTACTCCTTGTACTCCAGAGCTTCCTGCCGACGCTGCTCGATCAGGGCGTCGAGCAGTTCCGACATCTTCTCGTAGTATTTCGGATTGACGGCCATCTCATCGATAATCAGCCGTCGGACGTTGTTCTCGATGGTCTCGGCCATCGCTTCGCGGTCGCCCATTATCGAGGTCGGCAGGCTGTTGACTGCGTCCTCGCCGCGCTCGACTACCAGCTCCACTAATGTCATGTCGTCGAAAGCAGAGAGCTTCTCGCTCTCGTCCGCCCGGATGTAGGTGTCCAACAGGTGCCGCATAGCCGGCTCGTACACCTTCATATCGATGTAGTCGCCGCTGGCTAGCTTCACCTCTTCCCGAACTTTTTCGTAGTGCTCGACTTCCGCTTTAATAGCCTCGGCCTCGGCCTCGCTGTAGCCGGCCTGTTGCATTTCGTTGGCCAAGTCGGCATAGGCACGCAGGAAGGCTCCAACGTGTTTATAAAGAGCCAGCCGCTTCGGCTCGTTGTCCTTCTGTACCTCAGGCGTGTCGCTGGGACCGACGAAATAGCGTCGATAGGCGGGGCTGTCCTTGGGCGGCTCCACCGCTTCACACAATGCTTTTACCGCTTCGCGGGTCTCTTCCAGCCGTTCCCGCGCTTTGTCTAATCGCTCCTCCAGCAAGCCTTCCACGTCATCCGCATCGAAGGCATCAAAGGCTCCACCCGTGTAGTCTTGAATCGACTGCTCCAGAGATTTGAACAGGTCCTTGTAGTCGACAATATAGCCAACTTCCTTGTCTTCCGTGTGCAGCCGATTGACCCGGCAGATGGCCTGAAACAGACCGTGGTCGCGCATCTGCTTGTCGATATAAAGATAGGTGGCCGGCGGCGCGTCGAAGCCGGTAAGCAACTTGTCCACCACGATCAGCAGCTTCATCTGGCCAGGCTCGTCGATAAAGCGCTTCTTCACTTCCTGCTCGAAGATCTCCACCTTGTTGACGACCGTGTCTTCCGGCTCGTTAAAGTGCTCGGCCAGCATACGGCGGTAGATGTCGTACTGGTGCAACTTCTCGGTTTCGCCCTCGCCGGTGGACTCACCCTTGATATCGGCGGTAGAGGGCATATAGGAGGTAACGATGGCGCACTTGCCCTTCAACTCGGTCTTCTCGAACATTTCGTATAAACGGCAAGCCGAGTAGATGCTGCCGGCTACTAGCATGGCGTTGCCGTGGCCACTCATTAGCCTATCACGGGTCGCCATGTCCCAGAGGATATCGGAGACGATTTTCTCCAGCCGATCCCGTGAACTAAGCACTTTCTGCAGCGTGCCCCAGCGCTTCTTGAGCTGGGCGCGGGCATAGTCGTTAAGGCCCTGAGTCTTGAGCTCAAACCACTGGTCAATCTTTGCCTGCGAAGTTACATGCTGGTCGATGTCCCGCGCTTCGTAGCGGAGATCCAGCACCACCCCGTCCTGCACCGCTTCGTCGAACTTGTAGCTATGGATGTAGGGGCCGAAGACTTCGATGCTCTTGCGTTTATCCTGCTTCAATAGCGGCGTGCCGGTGAAGCCAATCATCAGGGCATCCGGCAGCAGAGTTTTCATCGCCTCGTGCAGCTTGCCGGACTGGGTTCGATGGCACTCGTCCACAAACACGAACAAATTGCCCTTGGCCGAAAAATCTTTGGGTAAATGGCTGCGGATGTCTTTGAGGAAGGCATCCACATCACCTTCCTCGGACGTCCCGAACTTGTGAATCAGCGAGGCGATGAGCCACTCGTCGCTACGATTAAGCACGTCAATCAAGTCGGCGCCGCTCCGGGTACGGTGGATCTGCTCGTCCACGCCCTTGAAGACCTTCTCGATCTGCTCGTCCAACTCTGTGCGGTCAGTGATTACCAGCACACGGGCGTCCTGCACGTTTTCGCGAATCCATTTCGCCAACCACACCATAGTCAGTGACTTGCCGCTGCCCTGGGTATGCCATAGAATGCCACCCTGACGACGCTGCACATGATCCTGCGCAGCACGCACGCCGAAGAACTGATTGTGGCGGCAGGTCTTTTTGATACCCGCGTCGAAGACCATGAAGTCGTGAATGACTTCGAGCAATCGGGCTTTACTGCACATCCAACCCAATTGGGATTCGAGCTTCGATTCAGTACCAGCATTCCAGGGAGACAGATGCTTCGGCTCCACCGGCGTTTGCGGTGACCAATCAGGGTTCTGCTCTTCCCACTCCATCCAGAATTTTTCGGGGGTCTCGATCACCCCATAGCGCAGTCCCTCAGTGGGATTGCCAGCCATTACCAACTGCGCGGTGGCGAAAAACGATTGGATAAACTCGGGTTTCTGGTTGTCCAGGCTCTGGCGGATACCTTCCGCCACCGCCACAGTGGAGCGCTTGAGCTCCAGAACGCCCAAGGCGATGCCGTTGACGTAGAGCACTACATCCGGGCGTTTGATATTCGCCCCGGCCACCGTAACCTCCTCGGCCACGGAGAAGTCATTGTTCCCGGGATTGTCCCAGTCGATCAGCCAGACGGTGACCGTCTGCTCCTGCACCGACGGCTTGACGTGGACTCCGTAACGCAGCTTCTCGTAGACAGCGCGGTTGGCGTCATAAAGCGTCTTGCTGCCCGAAATCGCCGCCGCCTGATCCAGCTCGCGCAGGGCGCGATTGATCACCCGCTCCTCATGGCCCTGCCGTGCCAGCCAGTCGCGCAGCAGGTCTTCCTCGATATTGCGGTTGCCATCCCGGTCCTTCCAGTCGCCCAGGTAGCGGTAACCCAGCTCATCCTGGAAGAAGCGCAGCACCTGCTGCTGGGTGAGGCGTTCGCGCGCACCAACCTGACTCATCCCTCGACCTCCATATCACCCATTTGCTTCTCGAAGGCCTGGCGCACCAGCCCCATCACATAGGGCAGATCGTCCAGTGAACTCAGCCCAATCTCAACATTGCCGCTCCCCCAGCGGCCGAGATTCGTCACATCTTTCGCCAACTGCTTCGGGTCATGCAGCTCATGAAATGCCATGTTGAGCGAGAGGCGCAGCCGGCTCTTCTGCGGGACCACATCCACAAAATTCGTTTCAGCCTTGAAGGCGATATAGAGCTTGCGAACTTCTTCGGTCACCCCCGGATCAAGCGCCAGCAGCTCCTTGCGCAAGGATTCGAACAGCTCCCGCATGGGCGCGCCTTCCACGAGTTGCGGGTGATCGTCCAGGCTATAGGCCGCTTGACGTGCTTTCTCGGACCGATAAGCTGAAAGCACATCCTCGCTCAGACGCGGCGCCTGCCAGACATTTGCGGCGACAGTAGCCAATCGCTCGGCACGCTCTTTTATCGTGGTCTCGTTCCAGGTTTCCAACGCACCCAGCCCTTGGTTGACGCGCAATGGGCTCTCCTTGAAGCCGCCCTTCATATCCCGCTTGGCGGCAAAAGGCCGGTCGCTGTACTCGGCGTTGTAGCCGGTCAGGGTCAGGTTGCCCAGCGTGTGCAACCAGGTCTCCTGAATACGTTGCCAGTCTTCGCCCAAGGCGTGCTGCCATTCTGGAGACAGGTTCTCGTTCTGCGGCAGGATATGCTCGATAGTGTATTCGTCCACCGGCACCCGTTCCTTTCTGTCGTGATTTTCCAACCGACGCAACCAATAGCTGCGGCTGCGGAAGTTGTACAGATCCCGCGTCATCAACTCGCGTCGGAACTCCTCGTCCCGCGGAAAACGGCGATACGACGGAAGGTTCAACAAGTGCGCCTGGATGCTCTCAAGATAGCGGTCCTTCTTGAGCGCCCGACCAAAGGTGGCAAATGTCTTGTTGAGGGAATTGGTGGGAATAGCGCACACAGCGCGGCGGAACACATATCCCTCCACTAGCCGAACGGCAGCGGCGAAGTCCTCCCGCTGCAGCAAGCTGGCCTTATAATCCTCGTACAACTCCAGCAGAAAGGGATAGGCGACATCCACCTTCAGCTCGCGCAAGTCCCGAAAGGCTTCTGCAAGTAGCTTGTCGCTTTCCTTACCAAGCGCCATGGCACAGTAATAGCCCGAAAACGCATGGATTTCGGCGACCAGCGCGTCGACACCCCGCTCGACCTGTTTTGGCGCTCGGGCGAATGCCTTGAAGGCCTCGTAGACATCGCCGATCTTCGGGATCTCGCCCGTACGCACGGTCAGATAATGGCGCATGAACCAGTCGAAATGGGCACCGTATCCCTCCTGGCCAAAGTCCAGCTCCATCGGGCGCCAATGGTCTTGATAGAGCTGACGTTGGTGCTCGGGCTCCAGCCCCATAAGAACAAAGTTGCGTATAAGGTCCGCCTGACTCAGCTCCCGGCCAGTCGAGTTCATGCTTTCGAAGATGAGCTGGGGGTTGTCCTGGTCACGGCTCAGGGCTATATCGACGATCATTAACTTCGCTAGTCCACGGCACAACGGACCCAAATCGTCAAGGCGCTTTACGCGCTGCTCGAACCATTCAAAGTTTTCCTTGATGCGCAGAGAACCCTCCGGCGGGAGCGGCTTCTGCCGAAAGAGCGCCAGCAGGCTCTCCTTGTCCGTCTCGGTGAGCAGCAGCTTGAAGCCACGCTCCCCCTCCTCAAGCGGATTCAGCAGGTAATAGTTGCGCAACTTCTTCGCCGAAAAACCTTCGATCGGCTCATCGTCGCCAAGATGGCGACAGAGCGCCTCGATCATCAACATCGCCGTCGTCAGCCGTTGCTGGCCATCAATGACCAACAACGGCGACTGGCTAGACACCTGATACAAGCCCTGCTCGATGTAAACGATAGAGCCGATGAAATGAGCACTGATGGCATCGTTCGTACCGGCACGGAGTACATCATCCCAGAGTTGCCGGCACTGCGGCTCCGTCCAGGAATAGGTACGCTGGTAGATTGGGATAATGAACTGCGGCGATTTCTTAAGGAAATCGAGCATCTTGGCTTCCGTTGCCTTCATACAGTTGCCTCCTTTGATGACTCTGGCTCCACGAGCCGCACCCGCCCGGTGAGGAGCTGCTGCATCATGCCCTGCTTGATTTGGCGGGCCTTGGCGCGCCGGCGCTCCAGGGATTCGATTTCGGTGTCCATGTCGGACAGGACGGTGGCGATGGCGGTTTGTTCTTCGAGAGACGGAAACGGTAGTTTCAGTCGTTTAACATCGCCGCTACTAATCGCTGGATAGTTGGACCCGGCAATTATTCTATCAATTTGCCGATTAACCTCGGATCCAAACAGATGTGCATAGACATAGCCTGAATTGGCGAACTGTGTATTACACCGCACAACTGCGAACCCTGTCGAACAGACCGGATTAGGCAAGCCGCCATCAAAGTAATAATGTGACTGGAGATTTGGGCGCACTGTAGATACCAGAATGTCCCCACTACGCAGCACTCGCCGCGCTCTTGATGGCGAAGTGGCAAACCTCTCGACAGAAAAACCCAACAGTCGTCCCTGTTCTACCTGCTCAAGGGAGATATAGTTAAAAGTGAAAGTAGGTGGCGTGCTGGAACCGAGATTTTCGGGATCGATCTCGGCGACATCCCCCAACCGCTTCGTCTCCCACTCGCCTGTGAAGCCGGGCAGGCGGGTCTGGCCGGTGAGGAGTTGTTGCATGGCGGCCTGTTTGATGGCGCGCTTTTTGGCGATCAGGCGGTCGAGGGATTCGATCAGCGCGTCCGCGTCCGACAGGGCGGTGGCAATAGCGCGTTGCTCATCAGTTGAAGGCAAAGGAAGTCTTAGCTTTCTGAAGGTCGTAGTCGGTTGTGCAATTGCTGGCACTCCCGTATGACCTTTTCCTTCCAGTAGTTTTTGCGATCCTTTCTCGGAGAGAAAATAGATGGTTACCCACTGAGGAAGAACAGAAGAATCAAATCTAGCTCTGAACTGACTCTGGGAAATTACATACTCAGCGAACTCGGAGTCGCATGGGATATATGAAACCTGACCAATCGTACCTCGATGAGTGACAACAATATCGCCGCGACGAGCAACGGCCTTTTTTAGGCTTTTTGCTTTTGACTCCGTGACAAATTTTGAGAAATCGTCCAACAGCCTCTCTTGTCTGACATTGAAGCCGTCCAACACAGGGACTCCCTCGTTTACGAAATTCGAAACTTTGATGTCAGACCCGAAAGGTCCCATTGAAATATCGGATAGCAATTGCGATATCTCGGCACAATCCCAATCCTCCGGAATCACCCCCACCTCGGTCCGCTTATACCCGGGCGGCACATCCTCAGCACTTGCCGTCCCGGTCTCCAACGGATAGCCGGGCGACTCATTCCGAACGGCCTGCTTTTCCACTGCCTCGCTGCGCTCAGCCATCGACCCGCACCCCCATCTGTTTCAGGTGGCCAGTGACTCGGGTGGCTAGCGTCTCCACCTCGCGCTCGATATCTGGCAGTGGCTCGGCGTAGCGCTCCTCCAGCTCGCGCACGCGGCCGGCAAGCTGGTTAGTGATGCGCTCGACTTCCGATTCGGTGGCGGCGCGGATGTCGGCCAGCCATTTGTCGTCCACGGCGAGCTGCTTGATCTCGTCCTCGGTGAGATCAAAGTAGCGAGCCAAGACGGCCTGGTCGAGCTCGGCCTGGGCATCTTTCAGTCGGCTTTCTGCCGTTGGAATCTCTGTCGTGAGACTTAAATAACGGCGCAGAACAATTACGTCTTTTACTTCCGGCACGTCGTTAACGCTATTAACCAACTCTTCCACGGTTTGCTTGGCCGTCTTCTGCTTCTGTGTGAGTGTTTTCTTAGCTCCTGCAACCGCCTCTATAGCGTCAAACAAATTTTGAAGTACGTTGCGCTCGACGCTCTCCGTTTCAGACAATCGCTTTAGTTGATCCTTAAGGTTTTTCTTGGTCACTTTGCCCTGTTTGCCTAACAACGGTGAGACGTAGGGAACATGACCGGGGTCTTCCTCAATCGCTTTCCTTTCGACCTCGTTGTCTTCCAATTCTTTCTGCGCATCCCTCAAGCCTTGAACAACATCGGGTCGACAGCTTTCTAACAGTAAAGCTTCATAGCTGGATAGTCGGTCTTCAACGTCAGTTTTCGTGGGCTTCTTATTTCCGTCGCGGATCTCGAACAACGGAGCGTCTTCATCTCCATATTCTTCTTCCATTTCCTCTAGTTGCCGCTGAAGCTCCTCAACGTTGGTCTTTAATGCTTCAATTTCGTTTGTCTGATCCTCAAAATAGCGGGCGATGACGAGTTCGGGCGGAATTAGGTCGAGCTTGTATTTTTTCGCCTTCTTACCTCTACCGACGGTCAGATCTGGCTCTTCCTTGATCTTGCGCTCCTTGTTCTCTATCACGCCTCGAGGCCGGGCCGCTTCGACCCAGTTCTCGGCGGCGATAAGGTAGACATCGTCCTGCATGACATCCGCCCAGTAGTCCATCAGGCGCTGATAGACGGCGTAGCGATCCAGCAGGGGCACATCAGTGAAGCGTTGCAGCAGGTCCTCGGACAGGCCATATATCACTTTGCGGGGCTTATCACCCGCTTGCAGGGCCCAAAGATCCGAGCGATGGGCCGTCTGCCAGTCGTCGGTGACGCCCGACACACGCTCGGCGAAGGCCATGAACGCGGCGTGATCCAGCACGGTGGGCTTAACTTCTTGGGTTTCGACCTTCGCTTCCAGATAACCGGCCCGATCGCTGTCTCGAAATAGCGCCTTGCGCAGTCCGGGCAGCACGGACCAGTAAGGCTCGAGCGCGTCCACGTCGCGCTCGGGGATGCCCCCTTTCAGGTGCGCACTGAGATCATGCTGGTCCTCCGCCTCGCCGGCGTCGATGTAGCGCGGGATGTTGAGGTTGTAGTTATTGGCTTCAGAGGCAATCTCGGCCAAAGGCACTCGGCGAGCGTAGCCCGGCAATTCGCGTTGGTGGTTGAACACGTCCACGATTTTGTGGATGTCACGCGATCGCAGTCGGTTCTTGTTGCCGTCCTTTATGAATTCGCGGCTGGCATCACACATGAAGATGTGCTCGCGGCTATTCGCATGCTCCTTGTCGATGACCAGGATGCAAGCCGGGATTCCGGTGCCGTAGAAGAGGTTGGCCGGCAAGCCGATGATGCCCTTGATCAGCCCGCGCTGTATCAGGTTGCGGCGGATGTCGGCCTCCTTGTGGCCGCGAAAGAGCACGCCGTGGGGCAGGATGATGGCGCCCTTGCCGGTGGACTTGAGCGACTTGATGAAATGCAGCAGAAAAGCGTAGTCACCGTTCTTGGCCGGCGGGATGCCGTATTCAAAGCGGCCGAACTCATCGTTGGCCGGATCCAGGCCGTTGGTCCAGGATTTGGCGGAAAACGGCGGATTGGCCACGGCGTAATCGAAGGTCTTGAGGCTGCCTTCGTCAGAGTGTGACGCGTTCTTAAAATAAGGGCGCGAGAGAGTGTTATCTTGCCAAATCTCGGCGGTAGGGTAGTCGTGCAGGATCATGTTCATCTTGGCCAGGGCCCAGGTGGCGTTATCGTTTTCCTGGCCGTAGATGCTCATCCCTTGTGGGGCCTCATAGGCGGCACGTAACAGCAGCGACCCGGACCCGCAGGCCGGGTCATACAGAGTCTCGTCCTGAAGAGTATCCGGCCCGATGCCCACCACCTGGGCAATCACCCGGGAAACCTCGCCCGGGGTGTAGAACTGGCCCTTACTCTTCCCGGATTCGGTGGCGAAGTGGCGCATCAGGTATTCGTAGGCGTCGCCCAGCAGGTCATCGCCGTCGGCGCGGTTGGCGCCCAGATCGAGCTGATCGAAGATGCCAACGAGCTTGGAGAGCCGGTCCTGCATGTCCTTACCGGAGCCGAGTTTTGTTTCTTCGTTGAAATCCGCCTGGTCGATGACGCCTTTAAGGTCGTTGGCTTCGGCGAGCCTGCCAATGATCTTGTTGATCTTGTCGCCGATCTCCTTGTCGCCCTTGAGGGCCACCATGTCGGCAAAGCTGCCGCCCTCGGGGACCTCGATGAGCGAGTCCTTCTTGTCGCTGACGTACTTCATGAACAGCAGCGTCAGAACATAGTCCTTGTACTGAGAGGCGTCCATGCCGCCGCGCAGCTCGTCGCAGGACTGCCAGAGGGAGCTGTAGAGTTGGGATTTTTTTATTGCCATTGAGTATCCGTTTTCTATTTGAGAGTTTGGGAGTTGCGACCTTTGCGCGTAACATTGTATACCCAATTAACTTTAAGATGCATGATTGAACATCTTAAAGTTATCGTTGATGCGAGACGTTAAAGACCCTGCAATATCAGGTAGAGTCGCAGTAAAGAATTGGTCAATCGCTTGTTCCAAATCCTGCTTGGTTTTGAGGTAGAGATTATTCCTTGCATGCTCATTCATGATCCCCCATAACCGCTCTATCGGGTTAAGGTTTGGGCGATAAGATGGAAGGTAATGCAGATCAATATTGAGGCGACTACGACACCCCGTTGTCTCTATTGCTTTATTTTGTCCTGTGCGTATCCAACCTTGTGTCACTTGTGTTGTTTGAGTCGGATGAACAGCATCTATAAAAAATGTTTTCATCTGTTCCGCAGCGTGATTTAAGCGCTTCATTGGCTTCAACAAATCCGTATTGCTTAGCCTCATCGCCAATGTTTGAGGGGCGAACGGGCAAACGACCCCCTGAGCTACCATTCTCGGGATTGAGTATTTCAGCAATAGCGTAGTCTTCAAAGTGACGCCGTACCTTTGTTCCATAAATACACCGTGCTTGAGAAATCATCGCTGTGCTCCAACCTTCAGATGCGAGTAGCACTGCCTTGATACGATCGCGCACTCGCCCATATCACAGATGATCTCATGTTGACGGCCGAGTTTACGCTTCTGCTGTTTGTTTAGAGCCACTTTCATGATAAGAATCATGATCCTGTTTTTACGTAAAATCAATCATCTTCCTTGATCAAGGTTATATCTCTCTCCTCTATCCTTGCCATCACCCACTCTTCAACTTCACTCTCCAACCAGGCCTTACGCTTACCCATCACAGAGATGTTTTTGGGGAAGTCGCCTTCTTTCATCAAGTTGTAGATGCTACTGCTGCACAGTGAGGTCTTTTCCATAACTTGTTGTAGTTTTAAAAGCTTCATGATTGGTCCTTGTTAGGTAGTTCAACTCATAACAAGTCCCCATGCGTTAATTTTTACCTTGATTAGCCTTTGGGGTATCCGCTCCCTTAACCAACCTGATTTCAGATATATGTCATCGATACGCATAGCCACATCAATCACTTAAAGGAGACTCCCTATGCGTACATCACACACTCCCCTGTTTACCCCTGCAGACAACTACCCTGCCCATCAGCCCTCTGAGTTGAATCAGCTCCTAGAGCACGCGGCAGAAGCACTGGCACAAAAGTACAAACGCGAGGGCACTTTCACGAGCCCTAACAACGTGATGGAATACTTAAAGCTCAAACTCGGCGCGTACGATCGTGAAGTGTTTGCGTTGATGCTGCTGGATAACCAACACCGGCTGATCCAGTTCGATATCCTGTTCTTTGGCACCATTGATGCCGCGTCTATCTATCCACGCGAAGTGGCGAAAGCGGCACTGAGTCACAATGCAGCCGCCGTAATCTTTGCGCACAACCATCCATCGGGGATTGCCGAGCCATCACAAGCAGACCGTCACATCACTGACAAATTGATCAAAGCGTTGGGCCTTATTGATGTTCGCGTTTTAGATCATGTGGTTGTCGGTGAAGACTGTGTGTCTTTCGCCGAGCGAGGCTGGATCCCAGTCGTGTAGCGGCTTCACAGCCCATTTTTACACGTCACACATGCACACAGGCAGCGATACCTTTCCCTGCTTCTCATTATGTTAAAACGGGAAGCAGCCAACCCAGGCGCAACAAGGGTCCGGCTGTCGCTGCCGTGCTGTGCTTCTCAAAACCTCCATCTGTGAAGAAAAAAGGAAGTAAGCCATGTCAGAAGTTCAAGCCATCAAAGATGCTGAGACTGTTCAGCTTATCGGCCACCTATTGAGTATTCGTTATCATCGCCAAATGGCCGACGTCTGGTATATCGGGTTAAACCTGGCGTTACGTATCTCCGATCTGCTTGCGATTCGGTTCGACGATATCCACGGTGACCGGTTGCGAATCAAAGAGCGTAAGACAGGTAAGATTGCTGATATCCAGCTCAACCCGAAAACACTGGCGCGCATTGAAAAGATACGGGCAGACCATCCTGACCACGTCTACCTGTTTCAATCTCACCGCTGTCAGCAGATTAAGCAGTTGCCACCTAAACCGCTCTCTCGGCGCGCTGTTACTCTCGCTTTCCAACAGGTCGGGCAAGAGCTCAACCTCTCGTTAGGGACGCACTCAATGCGAAAAACACGCGGTTATATGCTGTATCAAGCTACAAAAGATATTGGTCGGGTGATGAAAATGCTGCGCCATACCTCAGAAGGCATCACGCTTCGTTATATTGGTATTACACAGGAGGATGTCGACAATGATTTTATTGCCTTAGAGATATGAGGTAAGGCCGCACCATGACAGTACGGCCGACGGGATTTTAAATATATATCATCAATAAAAAACGATTATGCACGATTTACTTGGTGCTAGAACCAAAGCAACGAAACCCCTCGTTGCGACGCTTGGTTCTTTTTTTGGCTAAATAGCTTAGTCGATAGAATATATCTTTATACTCCTGCTCAGCGCGCTCAGAGCTCTCAGGACGACCGTGAAGGTAGTAAATGCTATTATCAGGGATATGCACTAACCCCATCGCTTGATGGTTACACAGGCCGATTGCCTTCGCCCAGGCACGGACAATGATATTATATAAACCATCACCGCATTCGACGTTCTCAAACTTCCCCCAGCAATAAAACCTATCCTTATTTAAAACCAACGCGAAATGATAATGATCGTTGTGTGAATGATTACGCTCCCTTGCCCAAGCATATCGCACCTTACAACGATGCACCCGCTTACCCTTCGCTCGCTTCTCACACTCTTGCTTTGCCATTTCTAATTCAATAGCTCGAATAAATCGTTTAATCGTGCCTTTTTTCCATCGCTCGAAAGAGAGGGCCTCATCACGCTTCAGAAAGTCATCAGACTCATCAGTAGCTGGAAACCTTAAGTCAAGACGAGCAACAGTGAGGTTATTATAGTCCTGATAACCATCAGCTAACATATTGCGTATTTTCTCTAAGTAACGTGCCTTAGATTCATTGATAGGTAGAAGGATAGGAAAGTCTTTGTAGGTATGTGTGTCCATCTCATGCTCCTCTGTGAGTACTACAAAGGAACACTGGTTATATTATTTTTTACCTTATCTTCTTTACTGGTAATGGGTATATGAAGAGAAGAGCGAATACGTATATTACTATACCGACAACACCCCCTCCCACTGTGACCATGTCACCCACCAGCCAACCTAGCCTCTCCCTCTGTGACCGACGAACTGAGTATGTGGAAGTTATGAACCCTATCTAAAGGCATAAAAACCCAGTTTCAGAGCGGTTTCTATGGGTATACCCCTTTAATAAAATCACTTCAAAACCACTATAAAGTTAGCATAAAACCACGATAAACACTCTGTAAAACCACGAGACATTTGTCATAAAACCACGATAAATACTACACAGTAATACTTTAGTAATGTACGATATAGGGCATATTTTGTTACAAGGTAATGGTAATGAGTCTTCGCATAAAGAAAACTAAACCCCTCAAACCACAGTTGAAAATACGCTCATCAAAGGAGCGGATGTTTTACATTAATTACTTGCAAGAAAACCTAGGAATAAAAAAGGGTTCATTGCTGGAGGATCCAGCTCTCACATTCAAAAGAGCAGATAAAAAAATAGCGAGAGAGAGGGGATTCTGACCTTGCTAAAAAAATGAAGAAAGCGTTCATCAACAGCAGAAAAGAAAACGGCGCTCTCGATTGGGTAAAAGAAGCTGAGCCAAGGTTTCTATATTGGGCTTTAACTTTTATGAAAAAACATAAAGAGGATATCCATGAAGCTTTGTCGCCACCTATGCTTATAGACCGACCTAACAGAGTAGGAAGAAAAATAAAAACGATATCAGAAAAAGAACTCAATGACCTATCCTTAGACATAAAAAGAATAAGAGAGGAGATTGAAAACAGCTTTATCTTCTCTGAAATGAGTAACACGGAAGTTGAGGATGTCAAAAAACTCCTGGTAGAGGAATGGCTAGAGATAGAGAGTGACAAGCGGATAGTGAAATGGATCACTGATAACGAGATCCAAATTGAATGGGCTTGGGATTATCTGACTTATCAACATTTTTTCAGAGATAGACTGCTCAGGTTCTTAGCGAAGAGTGATAAGAAACAGGCGCTAATAACAGGCTTTGACTTACTGAGCGAGAACTTAGACAAAAAGGACTTGCTCATCTTAAATATGAAAAGGGCTTGGAGCCAAAAGAAGTTCAGAGATAAGAAGAGCGGCAAAAAGCCTTACAGCATCAGCTTAACTGAAACAGCAAAGGGAATGCTCGACGAGCTAGCCGATAGAAAAGGAATGCGTATCAACGAGCTTGTAGAGACATTGATTCGTGAAGAAGGTGAACGGTACGGTTTTGAAATAAAAGACTGACACAGAGCGTTTGGGATGATGATGCGTTTGAGCATGAAGAGGCTGGCTCTCGCTGCCAGCCTTAAAAGCCCCTGCTAACTTGTTTTGGCCGATGGTAACGGGTGAACATCCTCCTGCGTTAAAGACAGCAACTTGTCACCCCAAGCCTCTAAGACGTCCCGCTGTTCATCGAGATAATCATAGTGGTTGTACACCCTAAGCATCCCTGGTAGCTGGTGGCCAACAGTCTTTTCAATGACAACAATGACTAGCCCCATTTCGCTACAAAATATGCCACCTCACCAAGAGGTGGGTAACATGGTGGGTAACAATCGATATTCAAGAGAGAAGCCATCATAAATAACTGATAAATAGCAATATTTAAATAAAACCCACATTCAGATCCAGAATATTGAATAATCACTAAATAATCGTTTAAGTGTGATACAGCCAGAGCCCATTTTAAGAATGGGCTTTGTTGTTTCTTGAGAGCTGCCATGCTCGTCGCTACGAGTGACATCTCTAATACAGCTATTTGCCTTTTTTGAGCGCAGCCTTGAGCGCAGCAATGTTGACCTTTTCGCCCTCAGCCTCTTTTAAACGACGGCGCTGTTCTGCGAAATGTTCAAACTCCAATTTCGCCTTATCATTGGCTGCTTTTTTGGATATTTTTCCGGCACCGCTTAGAACCTCTCGGTCGTTAAAACTTAAGAACTGATCCAGTTTATCCGCCCAATCTTGCAAGAAAACCTGTTTTCGGCGAAGAGCTTGGTCTTCAGCAAAGTCAAGCCACATATTAACAATACGATTCAGTTCCTTGATTTCGTTCTCACGCAGATAGTTTTTGGCAACGGTCACGTCTGTCCTGCGTACTTCGTCACCTTTATAACTGGTTAACCCCATGTCTGGTTTACTGGCATCCACACGGCTAGCGATAAGCTCAGCAGCGGTCATATGCGTACAAGCATAATGCAGTTTATTCTGAATGATTTGAAAAAAACGATTAGTCTCCTGATTGGATGGCTCATAGTCCGCCGCCATTGTGAAGATCTCTTTCACCCTCAGATAAACTCGTCGTTCGCTGGCTCTAATGTCGCGAATGCGTTCCAGCATCTCATCAAAATAGTCTGGAACAGCAGACGACCCAACAGGCGGATTTTTTAAGCGCTCGTCATCCATTACGAAGCCTTTAATGAGGTATTCTTGGAGCGTTTGCGTAGCCCATTGGCGAAATTGAGTACCACGTTGTGAGCGAACTCGATAGCCCACCGCCAGAATAGCCTCCAAATTGTAATGATCGATTTCGCGAGATACTTGGCGACTCCCCTCCAATCGAACTATCCGGAATTTCCGGATGGTTGCACTTTGAGCAAGCTCGCCTTCCTTGTAAATATTGACCAAGTGTTCATTAATCGTACGAATATCTTTATCGTACAGCTCCGCCATTACAGCCTGAGAAAGCCATAATGTATCGGATTCAAAACGGCACTCAACACGAGTTTGACCGTCTGCACTCGTGAAGAGAACAAACTCTCCTTGTGGAGCTTGAGGGATATGCTCTGTCATTCATTTCACCTTCTGCATCATTGATAGAACACGCTTATTCACACCATTGCTTCTTGGTAGACTTTTTCGACCTCAGCAAACGTAGTCACACTCTCTAGGCGGGTGAGGGTTGTAAGTTTCATCGAATTTTTCATTGGGCGATGTGGCACGTTGATCACCCAATGCCACTGCCATCTCAACTAGCCTACCGCCAATTTCGCCGCTTGCTGCCACATAAAGTTTGGCATCGGAGTGACTAGCTCCCACGTAATATCCATCGGCTGAGATCCGGTGTGCGAGATATAATTCACTTCGCCAAAATTCACAAATCCCATGGTACGTCCGTACTCATCTTTAGTTTGCTCTCGTACAAACAAAAACAGGCGCTTCCCTATCTTTTGATGTTGAATGTAATCTTTGCCTCGGCCTTTATCAGGGCGCGAGCTGTTTTGCGATTGCCAATGAAAGCGTGATGCGTTGATCGCATAATCGTGATACATGGTCGTCGGGGAAAATTGCTTTTCATTTTTATCCAAGGTGACAAATAACAGTTCGATGTTTTGATCTTTCAGCGGATAGAGCCCCTCTCGTGCAGGTGGCTGCCGCTCCAAGGTGGTAGCGCCAAACCCAACTAGAATTTGCTCACGCGCATATCGAGCATGGAGCCGCAATGGCACATCAGGCAAATCGTCCATCCTCAACTGCTCGTGCTTGGTTTGTGACAGTTTCCAGTCCAACACGTCCATTAATTCTGCGTTGATACCCAGCCGCCTTAACGCGGCAAAGCTTTGCGCAATGGATGAAAAGCCAAGAGCTGGCCCGGTTTGTTGCCAAACATCATAATGGCACATGAGTAGATGCCGTTCGCTACCCGTATCAGGCGCAAAGTCTGTTTGGCAAAGCTGCTTTAAAAACTGTAGATACGCATAATCATCAGTAGTTAAAATCCGCTGAAATATCGCTTTCTTGATTGTTTTAAATGCACTTTCATCAACAGGAGAATCATTGACCTGCAGATCTGCTTTGAACACCAATTCTGACCAGCAGCCTCGCTTGTATAGTTCGTTCAAATCAATATGCGGATACAAGGTTAGAAAGTTCGCTAGCGTCAGCGGCAGGTGGGTGTGCTGAGGATATTGCCGAACCATTGCCACTAAGCGCCTTAGCGTTAGCGACGCTTTGCGGATGTTATCCAAGACCATTTCTTGGGTGCGCTTCGTAAGCTCAATGCGACAGCCCAAAGGCGCATGAGGGAAGCCTTGTTCAATCTCACGGTTAATCGCTCGAGCGCTCTTGCCCACCAGCGCCCGAAACTTGTTTGCAAAGTCATACTCGGGACGCGAATGACCGACAAAGTCGAGGACGGTGCAGCACTCTTTGCCCTCGGCTAATCGTAAACCGCGGCCTAGCTGCTGAAGGAAAATGGTTAAACTCTCGGTGGGACGCAGAAACAATAAGGTATCCACTTCTGGGATATCGACCCCCTCGTTGAAAATATCAACCACACAAAGCACATTGACCTCACCGGCGCGCAGCAATTGCTGCTTTCGCTGGCGATCATGCCGATTGTCGCTGGTCAACACATCCGCCTTAAGCCCTTGCAGTGAAAACTGTTGAGCCATGTATTGAGCGTGTTCTTTACTCACACAAAAAGCGAGCGCTTTCATCCGGCTAAGATCCGTGATGATCTCGTTCATGCTGAGTAATATCTTATCCACCCGCGCTTGGTTGGAGGTATAGAGGTTAGTCAGCTGTGCAATATCATAGCGGCCACGCTGCCAAGGGATGGTCCGTAGATCGGTATCATCATCAATACCAAAATATTGGAATGGGCAAAGATGACGCCGATTAATCGCCTCTGGCAACCGAACCTCAGCCGCAATGACGCCACCAAAATCTGCGAGAATATCGCCGCCATCGTGACGCTCGGGTGTCGCCGTCAGACCCAGTAGTATTGACGGCGAAAAGTGGTTCAAAACCGCTCGATAACTGCTCGCGGCAATATGATGCACTTCATCAATCACAATGTAGTCATAGTAATCGGCCGTCAAGTTGAGCGTATCGAGCTGGTTGTTCAATGTTTGAATCGAGACAAACAGCTGACGGTAATGATCTGGCGTGTGACCACCGACCCACAGTTCGCCAAAGGTGCTGTTACGTAATACCCCCCGATAAGCCGCACGCGCCTGCTTAAGAATTTCTTCACGATGGGCTACAAATAGAAAGTTGGCATCAGGATGGGTTTTCAAAAAACGAGCAAAATCAAACGCAGAGATCAGTGTCTTACCAGTACCTGTTGCCGCCACCACTAAATTGCGAAAGCGTTGATGAGTCTGGCGCTCAACCGTCAGCTGCTCCAGAATTTCATGTTGGTGCGGGAAAGGAGAGAGCTCGAAGAAAAACGTAGTACCATCTTCTTCGCCACCGCGCTGCTGCCGAAGGGCTTGATTCAGTTTTTCGGTACTTTTTGCATCCCCGTCGAACCGCTCAAATTCATTCGACGCCCAATACGTTTCAAAGGTGCTGAGTGATTTATTGATAATATGGGGAATTTCTTGCGAGGTGATTTTGAGGTTCCACTCCAACCCATTCGTCAGTGCAGAATGTGAGAGGTTTGACGATCCGATATAACCGGTGTGATAGCCGGTCTCGCGTAAAAACAAATAGCTTTTTGCATGCAGACGTTCACGCTCGGTATTGTAGCTTAACTTCACCTCGGTATTAGGTAGGCTGGCTAAATACTCCACCGCTTTCGCGTCTGTCGCGCCCATGTATGACGTAGTGATGATCTTTAACTCGCGACCACTGCGGGTAAATTCTTCCAGCTCTTTACGAAAAATTCTTATCCCCGCCCACTTGATGAATGATACCAACCAATAGATTTTGTCTGCGGATAAAATCTCTCTTTTCAGCTCTGACTCCAATGAAAGGCCCGCATTACTGCCACAAAAAAGCTCACTTTGCGTTAAGCCGGTGAGTGGGAAAATACCTTGCACATAGCGCGCTAAATCAGACGCTATCGGGTTTTCAAACTCATAAAGGGCCGTCAGGATTTTCCCCTGACTCGCGAGCAAATTATCGTCGATAATGTCTTTATCGTGGATCTGGGTTTTCAGCCACAGCAAGAATTGGTTGGATAGTGTGATTTGCTGCGCTAGGCGATCATCACTGGCAGGCACGGCGTCGAGCACATGGTGCAAAACATGCGATAAAAAGCGAGACAACCAAACTGACGCCTCGTTGCTGGTAAGCGTCCGCTCGCCAACATAAAATCTTTCTCGATCAATACGGCTCTCAATAAGCTGCGTTACCAGCTGCTCGTAAATTCCGATCTGCTGCATTTTTTCCTTCCACGCTATAAGCCTGCATCACCTTACAAACCACGGATTGTAGGCGTTATGAAAGGTGAGGTGGACCCAATCATTTAAGCAAATCACTCAAGCGATTTAACAGTGCTTTACGACGCCTATTAGCTGTCACAAAGCGCTTTAACCGCTGTTCAAAGGACGCAGCATTATCGTGAAGCTGATAGGCCTCAAAGAGCTGATGTAAATAGCGTGACGCCGCATCATAGCCACTAGGACAAGTGCGATCCGCTTGCTCGTGCGCTTGCTGCCAGTAGTGATCACGCTGATTGTAGATGTCTGTTAAGGCTTTTTGTTTTTCTGCTTTTTCAATGGCTAGTTTTTTTGCAAGTGCCTCAGCTTGTTGTTGCTCAAACTGTCGTTGTGCGGTTGCAATATAGGGAGCCACGAGGTCGGGGTTTAACCAATACTGATAAGTTTCGTCTTTGTTGGCTGGTTCTTTTCGCGTCAGCGCTACGGCTTGGTGACGAGTTAATTGGCCTTGCTCAAACAACGTGCGTAATAGTGTGTTTTTCTCCGCTTCCGTGAGCGTTTTGAGCCAATCTTCAAACTGAAGCTGAGTGTGTTTGGCTGGGTGACTGGGCTGTTCATTCAGCACCATCGTAAGCGCTTTAACCCAAGGTAAGGGAATCGCATACAGCGCAGCAAAAGCCTGTAATCCTTCGCTAAGGCGCTCAAAATCGAATTGGATTAACGGTATCGCGTCAAGCTCATCATCGTCATCTACCGCTTTGAGCCACGCTAAGTACATAAGCCGCCAGTCACCTTGGATTAACTGATTGCGTAGACCGGGTAAATGCTGGAAAAAATCGTCAGCATCTCCATCATCAAAATACGCACCATACTCTTCGATAGAGAAAGTGAGCAATTGCCACTCATCGGTTTGACGAACCTTAAAACCATCGTTCGATAACCCAAGCATGGCATCGGGAATGGTCCCAACAGGTAGTTTGATGTAGGCATCCACCGAGCCCCAGTTGGCATAGTAAAAACCGATATCAAAGTGCTTTAGCATGATCTCATATGCCTTAGCCTTTAGATCGCTAAAGTTGTAAACCACCTGGAAAGACGTTGCCGTGATATCGGCTCGGCGTGAAATGGCTCTGAGTGCTTGGCGCGCGATGCTGTCTAAATGCCCATCTAAACGCTCGAATTTATAGTATTGATATTCGCTCACAATGTCCTGCTATCCGTTAAGGTGGAATTGAAAGGTTTGCTCCAACAGCGGCTGAGCCTGAGCGGTGAGCGCAATGGGTTCGCCGTTTATAAAACGCCTTGGATCCATCGTCACAAATCCCCAAAACTGCAAAAAGCGCGCAATAAATCGCGTTTCGATAAGTCCGCTTAACAACGCTTCCGGCGGGGCATAATCGTCCGTTGGGAACGCCTTTAACACATCAGGAAAAGCAACCATCACTTCTTGAGTAAGCTGATCGACGCTGTGATGCGCTTGTATGCGCCACAACATGAATACCCAAAAGGTGCGCAAATCAACATCGTATTCAAAGCTATCTAAATACGCCCAGTTATATTTGCCGGTTGCCGCTGCCAGCATCGGCTTAAAAAAGGCTTGCACGCCCATGTCTTGATACTGTTTTTGCGCCGTTTTTTTCACATGATAACGGCCGCTGCGTCGGTAGATAATACCGCTAATTTCGGCCAGCACGCGGGTATAGTGCAAGGCATTGAATTTGTCTTCGTTAAACCCAGCAAACTCGCTGATACTAATGTGGCGTTGGAATTGAGAAACTGAAAACTCAGGCAATAATTCACTGGCTTGTTTAACCAACTTAGCCGGTAAGTTGCCTTTGTTGGTTGCTTTAAAAGCACCGCCTTGCGCCATCGCATGTTCAAGCATCAGAGCCAAATATCGCATCACTGGGCTGGCGGAAAGATCGGCGGGTGTCGTGATCGTCACCCACTGTAATTGATCAAACGGCGCATAAAGCCAATTGGTCATTTGCGTGGGTGTCACACCACAAAAATCGGGATGAGGTTGATTATTGCGATCCTGCACTTGGCGCTGTAACACAGCATTGAGTTCATCGATACTCATACCTGGGTTATTCGCCAGCATGGTTTCAGCGTCATCAACGACTTGCGCATGTTGCTTAGACACGCCGTCCATACAACAACGTTTGAATTTTTTACCACTGCCACAAGGGCAAGGATCGTTGCGACCGAGCTTCATTACTGTCCTCTCTTATTTGTTATAGAAACAGCGCGGTATTTTCTTGTAAACGGTGATAAATTGCCAAACTGCTGCAAATAGCCGTCTGTATACTGGAAAAAAAACACCTTGCCGATTCTGAGCCAAGATCCCTACAGCAACCTGCTCTCCTGAACTTAACGTACGGGTGACAGTAAGCTTTTGCTGATGAAGCACCCCCAATGTTGGATATCCAACTACTGGGGGTTACCTCATTTTTACCAGAGGGGCCTGGGCGTGTACTTAACTCACCGCTTCAGGCTTTTTTTCGGCCACCGGTTGCTCGGCGCGACGCTTGTGTTTGCGGTATTTGGGGTGAGTGATCGGAATGGCAGAGAGTAACTTTTGCGTGTACTCGTGCTGCGGCTGATGGTAGACGGTTTCAGTCGGCCCTTCTTCCACCACATGACCAAAATACATCACCGCCACCTTATCGGAGATATGACGAACCACCGATAAGTCGTGCGAGATAAAAATCATCGCCAAGTTCATCTCTTGCTGGAGTTTCAGCAACAGATTAAGAATTTGTGCCTGCACCGACACATCCAAGGCGGAGACCGACTCATCACAAATAAGCAGTTTCGGTTTAAGGGCGATCGCCCGGGCAATACCAATCCGTTGGCGCTGACCGCCCGAAAACTCATGCGGATAGCGGTTAACCGCATCGTGGGGCAAGCCGACTTTGTCTAATAGCTCAAGCACCCACTGACGACGCTCTTTCGCGGTGCCTATATTGTGAATAATAAAGGGCTCTTCTAAGATCCCGCCGATGTTATGACGCTGGTTGAGCGACTCGAGCGGGTCTTGAAAGACAATCTGCATATCTTTACGCAGAGGCCGCATCTGACGTGGCGACAACTGGGTGATGTCTTTACCTTCAAAGAAAATTTTCCCTTCGGTCGGCTCAAACAGCTTAAGCATGGTACGGCCCAGGGTGCTTTTGCCACACCCCGACTCGCCCACCAGCCCGAGGGTTTCACCTTGTGACACCGACAGCGATACACCGTCGACGGCTTTAATGGTGTAGCCTTGACGAAGCAGGCCTTTGCCCGAGACAAAATGCTGCTTCAGATTTTCTACTCTGAGGACTTCCTTGCTCATCGCGTTCTCCTGCAACTATGTCGATGATGGCGCGGCATCAAAGTCTTCCAACGGGCGAATATCAATCATCTGCTTGGGTTGGTGGGTACGCCCCGGCATTAACCCCAGCAAACGCTTGGTATACGGATGGGCAGGGTTGTCAAATAAGGTAAAAATATCGGCCCGTTCGCGAATTTGCCCGTCGTACATCACCGCCACATCGTCACACACCTCGGCGACCACCCCCAGATCGTGAGTGATAAAAATCACCGCCATGCCGGTTTCTTCTTGCAGCTCGTTAATCAAGTCCAAAATCGAGGCCTGCACCGTCACATCCAAGGCGGTGGTTGGCTCATCACATATCAAGATATCGGGCTTACAGGCCAGTGCCATGGCAATCATGACCCGTTGGCGCATCCCACCAGACAGGTTGTGCGGATACTCATTGAGACGCTTTTCAGGCAATGGGATTTTTACCTTGGCCAGCATGTCCAGTGCACATGCCGCGCGCGCTTTTTTATCCAGCTCCGGGCGGTGCAACATCAAGACTTCATTGATTTGCCGACCCACGGTATGCACTGGGTTTAACGCTGTCATCGGGTCTTGAAAGATAATCGAGATCCGGTTGCCACGCATCGCATAGCGCTCTTTGGCGGGCAAGGTCACCAAGTCGGTTCCGCGGTACAAGATTTCGCCGCCCGTCACCTGGCCGTAAGGCTTAGGGAGCAGGCCCATAATTGACATTGCCGTGACACTTTTGCCGCTGCCCGACTCGCCCACCAAGCCGAGCGTGCGCCCGGCTTTGACCTCAAAGCTTACCCCGTGAAGTACCTCACGGGGGCCATCGTCAGTGGTAAAATTAACGGTCAAATCCTTAACCGAAAGAATGACATCCTGCGTCATAATCGCCTCTACAGCTTGTATCTGTCATCAATGATGGTCACCGGCTCAAAGACCTTGCCGTCGTCCATGGCCTCTTCGGTGGCTTCTTTCATCTCTTGATCAATCCAGAAGGTGCCAAAACCCATCACGCGGCCACTGGTGACCATGTTTTCGGTGCGCTTGGTCATCGCGTTGTCTGGGATTTGTACATAACGCCAGAAGCCTTGACGCACATACGGCACCATGTAGCCAGGTACAATCACACTGGCTTCTGAGATCTTAGCGCGGATCTGGTGCGACAGCTGGTATTTCTTCGCCATATCGAACTCAGTTTTGTACGCCATGATCAGCTTATCCAGCGCTGGGGAGCTATAATTGGTATGGTTGTTGGTTTGCTTTTTATTGGCGTTATCCGAGTGGAAGTACTCCCAATAAGCTGGGATTTCTGCGGTGCCCATATTAAGAAACGCCAGTTGATGCTTTTTCTCCAGCACGTATTTAAACGCCGATGAGCCATCAACCAGGTGAATGGTAAAGTCCAACCCTGCTTTTTTCGCTTGCTCTTTCAAGTAAGCAATGCGTGGCGTATGCTGCTGATACCCATAAGTGATGGCAAAGCTTAAACGCTCGCCTTTGTCGTTGACACGAATACCATCCGGGCCCACTTGGTCAAAGCCGGCTTTTTTGAAATAACTGATCGCTTTTTCAGGATCAAACGCTGGCGGTGTCGCACCATCGTTGTCATATTCACCATGACCAAAGCCCATCGCATGCGGTTTACGCGAGTAATCGCCACGGGTGATCTTTTCAATCATGCCGTCAAAATCGGTGGCATAGAGAATACCTTTGCGTACATTAATGTCATCCAGCATTGGCATGGCCGAGTTCATCCACAAACCGCCCGCGCCAACCGGCATTTCGTTATACCCCCAGAACTTGGTGATATAGCCTTTTTTATAGGGTTCAGATTGGGTTTTTTCATGCCAGATATCTGGAAGTACCAAATCGAACACATCCAAGTTGCCTTTTTCAAAGTGCTTCATGGCGATATCATTATCACGGATCACCCGCAGACGGATCTTATCGACGTTATAACGGTGTTGATAATAGGGGTTGGTGTAGCCCCACCAGTCATCCACATGCTCAAAGGTGACGCTACGGCCTTTTTGCACCCGCGCTAACTCGTACGGGCCCACGGTGGGGGTCGCTTTGAAGTTATAGCGACGTACAAAGTCGTCGGCAATGCCATCTTGATTGTCATCTTTACGCGGATTGGCGTAAAAGTGCGCCGGACGTGGGACCAAGCTACCCAAGGTATACATCAGATCTTCGTCACTTTTCTCTATTGCGGTCGATATCGCAATGGTGTGTTGATCAATTTTCTCTACCCCACCAATGGTGTTGGTGTAATAGTCGTTGTACCAAGGCGCAACAATGTCTTTCGAGCGGTAGAACTGCATCATAAAGACAAAATCATCGGCGGTGACGGGCTCGCCATCCGACCAGGTTGCCTCAGGGTTGAGCTTAAAATAAATGGTTTTATTATCGTCGCCATAGGCCCACTCGTTGGCCAAATCCGGGATCCATGCCAGTGTATCTGGGTGGCGCTTTACCAGTGAGGGCATTTCATCAAGAAAGTAACTGCGCAGGCCTGAGTTTGAATCCGGCCCCACAGTGCGTAATGTCTGCGGAAAACTCTGCAAGTGGGTACGCAAGGTACCGCCGCGCTTGGCGTCGGGAGAGCCGATTTTAGGCGCATCCCAGTTAGTTTGCCAATTGAGGTTTTCAGGCAAATCCGCCGCCCAGCCAGTCAGGCTAAGCATTGAGATTGAGGTCGCAAGGATCAGTTTTTTCATCGTGATTTCCTTATCGTGATTCAAACATTGCACATTGTGTTTAACGTTAGTCGTAACGGGTGAATTTTTTCGGGTCGAACGCAGCGCGAACCGCTTCACCAATGAAGGTCACCATCACCAATACCACCACCAGTGAGGTCACCACAGACGCAACAATCCATGGCGCGTCCAAATTTGATTTGCCTTGCTGCAACAGCTCGCCCCAACTGGGTGTCGGTGGCATCAGTCCTAGGCCAAGATAATCCAGCGCCGTTAGCGCGGTGATATTGAGGGCGATGGTAAAGGGCGCCAAGGTCACAATCATCACCATGGTGTTGGGCAAAATATGCCGGAATAAGATACGGCTAGTTGAGGCACCCAACGCGCGCGCGGCCATCACATAATCACGCGCTGATTCTTTGTACGTCATGGTGCGCATATACCAGGTGATCGCCATCCAGCCGAATAGCACATTAATCGCAACGAACAGGGCAAAGGTGGGCTGAAGAATCGAAACCAGAATCATGATCACGTACAAAAACGGCACCATCGACCAGATTTCGATAAAGCGTTGGAAGAAAAGGTCAAACTTGCCGCCCCAAAAGCCCATCGCACAGCCGACGGCTGTACCAATCGCATAGGAAGCGGCCATGGTGAGTAACGCAAAACCCATGGCGATACGAAAGCCGTACACCAAGCGAGCGAGAATGTCGCGGCCAATCTCATCGGTACCGAGGTAATGCTGATGCTCAGCGCTCGGCGCTGTCGGCGGGAAGTCACCGCTAAAGTCTTGCTCAAGCGGGTTCCACGGCACTAGGGGCATCACCACATAATTGTCACCGCCTTGCGCGGCAAAGGCTTTCGCGAGCTGACGATAGTTGGCCTCACTGGTTCCTACCTGCCCAAAATCGCTCGCCAAGTACACATCACTCAGTACGGGGAAATAATACTCGCCGCCGTATTTGACCATTAATGCTTTGCTATTGATAAAAAGCTCAGCAATCAGCGATAACACCAACATGGTGGTCAAGATAATAAACGACCAGTAACCGCGTTTAATTTGCTTAAAGCTGCGGATTTTCTTTTGAGTTAAAGGGCTAAACGTCAACATATCAAGATCCAAACTTCACGCGAGGGTCAACCAAGGCAACACAGATATCGGAGATAATGTTGCCGGCCAGCAGCAATAGCGCATTGATGGCGACAATACCCATCACCACCGGATAGTCACGCTCCATAATCGACTCATAGCCAAGTAAGCCGATACCATTGATGTTGAAAATCACTTCAATCAAAAACGCGCCGGTCATAAAAAACAATAACGAGTTGCCAAAATGGCTAGCAACCGGGATCAAGCTGTTGCGCAGCGCGTGCTTGCGCACCGCCGAGCGGAACGGTAACCCTTTGGCAATCGCAGTGCGGATGTAATCCGCCGAGAGGTTTTCCATCAGGTTGTTTTTCATCGTCATGGTCAGGGTGGCAAAATCACCAATCAGATAACAAATCAGCGGCAGTACCGCATGCCACATCACATCTTTGGCGCGTTCCCAAAAACTGGTAGCGTCGTAGTAAGCATCGCCAACAAAGCCCCCCATCGGGAACCATTCGAGGTGATAGCTAAATAAGGTGATCAGCAATACCCCCACCACATAGCCAGGTAAGGCAAACCCGATAAAGATCAGTACCGAGGAGGAAGAATCAAACACCGAGCCGTGTTTGAGGGCTTTGTAATAACCGAGCGGAAGAGAGATAAAATAACTGATAAAGAAGGTCATGCCGCCGTAAAACAAGGAGACGGGCAGACGCTCGGCAATCATGTCGGTAACCGGCTCGTAATAGCGAGTCGACTCACCCAAATCGAAGTTGGCCAGTTTGCCCAGCCAATCGACATAGGCTTCTAGAACGGGTTTATCGAGGCCGTAAAATGCCTTGAGTTCAGCAATCTGATCGTCCGATAACGCCGAGCTGTCACCAGCACGCTGCAAGCTCGAGCCGCCATCGGCTTGTGCCTGCATTTGCGTCATCATTCGTTCGACCGGCCCACCCGGTACTAGGCGAGTTATACCGAAAATCAAAATGGTAATGCCAAGAAATGTCGGGATCACCAACAGTAACCGGCGTAAAAAGTACGACAGCATAGTCCACTACTCCCTGTCCACTGTCTGATATTTTTGCAGGTCATGGAACCTGCCGTTGTGCTCTCTTGGCCATCCTAAGCACTGAAAGCAACAATACGTATTACACACTTACATAATATGGTCTATATTTATCTTGAATTTTGGTCACGATCAACGATAACAGCCTGTCAAAAGTAATTTTTTTGCTAAAAAGCAGCGAAAGTCATGCCGTTTCTCTACTGCGTTGTACTAGCTTTTTTATCACTAAAAGCAATAAATATTTCACTCAATAGTCACAAAAGTTTGGTTTAAAATGCAATAAAACTGACATTTCACCTAAATATTATGTCTTCTCATCACTTCACGCACTAATAACCCACCGTGACTGCCTGTCTTGATAAAAAGGCAAACCCTTCTCCGGCCTCACCTCACTCTCATATTCATTCACCAAGATTATCGCGTCAGTAATAGTGATTTATTTCACCATGAAACTTAACCACCAGCACAAATCACTGACATCAATTATTATGTGCAGTAGCGCCCCTAAACGCCCTCATACACTTAGTATCAGGWGCTCAAGCACTGAATACCCGCATTCATTAGGGGTTGGTAATTTTCAGCAATCCTCTACAATTGGTGCGACTATGCCGAGCATGCCAATGCTCGGCTTTTTTCCCTTTATTAACGCAAAGAGTGCCTGATGGAGTCTGCTTCTCGCGCAAAGCGCTTGTTCTCGACCACCCTCCCCATGCTGTTTGGTGTGCTGTCGCTGATGAGTTTTCAACTTGTCGATAGTGCCTTCATTGGTCAGTTGGGCGTGCTCCCCCTCGCGGCGCAAGGCTTCACTTTGCCGATTCAGATGATCATTATCGGCATTCAAGTCGGACTCGGGATTGCGACCACGGCGGTGATCTCGCGCGCGATCGGGGCCGATCAGTGTCACTATGCCCAACAACTAGGCGGGCTGATTTTATTTATTGGCACCACAGGCGTGGCATTGTTTGCCGGCTTGCTCTATGCCTTACGCCACCCGATCTTGATGTTGCTCGATGCGCCAGACAAGGTATTTCCGGTGATTGATAGTTATTGGCAAATTTGGCTCGTCAGTGCCTGGACAGGGGCGGTGCTTTACTTCTTCTATAGCTTGGCTCGCGCTAATGGCAACACCATGTTGCCCGGCTCCATGATGGTGGTTACCAGCTTATTAAACCTTATCCTCGATCCTATCTTTATTTTTTGGCTCGATTGGGGCATCAATGGCGCGGCGGTGGCTACTCTGATTGCTTTTGGCACTGGCATTGCCATTGTCGCGCCCCGCGTGTTTAGTAAAGGTTGGGTTTCGTTTGACTGGCAGGACTTAAACATTAAACAAAGTGTGGGTTCGATTGGGCATATTATGGGGCCAGCGATGATAAGCCAGCTGCTGCCGCCTGTGTCATCCATGCTGGCCACCAAGCTGCTCGCCAGCTTTGGCTCAGCGGCAGTGGCCGCCTGGGCATTGGGTTCACGCTTTGAATTCTTTGCCATTGTCTCGGTGCTGGCGCTGACTATGTCGATGCCCCCCATGGTGGGTCGTTTGCTGGGTAAAGGCGATCTGACCGAAGTGCGCCATTTGGTCAAGTTAGCCTGTCAGTTTATTCTCGGCTTTCAATTGCTGATTGCCGTGGTGACCTGGCTTGCTGCCGCTCCCCTCGCCGATTTGATGACCAGCGATCAACAAGTCACCAATATCTTGTACACTCACCTTACGCTAGTGCCGTTTAGCCTGGGCGCGCTAGGGGTGTGTATGTTGATGGTGTCGATTACCAATGCATTGGGCCGCTCATACACCGCGCTGACCATTTCTGCGCTTCGCCTATTTGCGTTTTTCCTGCCCTGCCTCTGGCTGGGGGCACAAATTGGCGAGCTGTTTGGCCTGTTTGCCGGTGCCTTAATCGGTAACCTCCTTGCGGGCGCAGTGGCTTATGCCATGTACCGACGTACGCTGGCTAAACTAATGGCGAGCGAGTAGATAGCCAAAAAGTTAACCTTGGGGCATCGGCTCAGTCGCACACAGACACGCCGTCAATCCATCCCTGGAGGCTCCGCCGCGCCATCCATGGCGCGGAGGGTCTGCTTAGCGAAATAAGCCGAACCGAACCCTCTCTAGCGTTTGCCCCCAACGAAAAAAGCCCGCTAATAAAAGGCGGGCTCAAAGGGTAAATACAGTTAACGCGCCGGGTTAATAACCCAGTTGCGTTAAGGTCGCTTCAATGTCTTTACCGTCGCTGTCGGTTAAGGCTTTGACCGCCACGTTAGGACGGTTGGTAAAGAAGCCATCCACGCCGCGCTCACGGTAACGGATCAAATCTTCGCGATCGTCCAAGGTATACATGTGCATCAGCAAGCCTTTTTCATGGCTCATGTCCACCATCCATTTCTTCGCCAGATCCATATAGCTAAACTGGCTTGACCAAGCATCATCAAAGTTGGCTTGGGTGCCTGAAGGGCCTACACCAATGGCACCGTGCTCCTTGGCATAATCCAACCACTCTGCGTAGTCCGCTTTCGAGGCCACTTCTTGACGCGCGTAGTACTGGGCGTAGGACTCATCATCCGCTTTCGGTGCGCTATCTTTGGTGGGAATATAGCCATCACCTGCCCATAGCAGCAAGATTTTTGGCACATTCGGCATCACATCTTGCAATGTTTCAAGGCTCGATTTGTTAAAAGTCTGCAGGATCACTTTGCCTTTGGCGTCGTCATCTAACCAACCATGCTCGGTCAAGTCTTGCTTCAAATCCTGCTCAATCCCTGGGAAGAATTCAGGCACCTTGGTTTCAATATAAAGCCCAGGCTGGTGCGCACAGTCTTCCGCGATTTCACGTACCTGATCCAGCGTCACTAGCTTCAAGCCGCGGAAGCTTTCACGCGCACGCTCTGGGTATGACTGATTAAACCAGCTGCCCGCATCCAGCTTTTCTAGCTCTGCCCAAGTAAAGGTATTGACCGGGTCGCCGGCACGCTCAGGATAGACTGTCTCAATATTGGTGTTGCGCTTAAGGTTGTCGTCATGCACCGCGATCAGTTTGCCGTCTTTTGTGCGCTGCAGGTCAAGCTCGAGATAATCGGCGCCCACTTCACAGGCAAGTTGGTAGGCCGGCAAGGTCGACTCTGGCGCATTGTAAGAGTCACCACGGTGAGCAATCACCGCATGATCAGCAATGCCAAGTTGTTCGCTAAGCGCACTGTCACTGGCTTGAGCAAAAGAAGAGAAGGATACGGCACTGGCTACACTCAGGGCGGCAACAGTCACGCTCAGGGTCGTTTTTGATGATGTGTTCAACGGAAACTCCTTAATGTCGTTGAAATTAGCGAGATAATTAAACGCTTGTTCAATTATCGAGACAGCATAGCAAAACCCTGATTCAAAGCGAAAAAAACTAAAAACGCCCACAACAACGTGGGCGTTAGCACGGTTAAGAGGCCAGCGGCCAGAGTGACTCAACCGCCTGCAGAGGGCGTTGGTCGGGATTGGATAAATAGTGGGGGCGCGGTGGCAACCCACTAAATGGCGTCACCGGTTTATTCTCCACACTGTTATAGACAAACATTAAAATCGAACGTGGGTCGTTGGCGATATTATCGGGCGAGCCATGCATCAAGTTACAATCATGGAACACCAAGGTACCGGCTTGTCCCGTTACCGAGGCAATGCCATTGTCTTCTAACAATGCCTCCATGGTCTCTGGCTTAGGCACGCCCAGCATTTGTTTTTTCAGCGACTGCTGATAGTTCTTCTCGCCGGTATTGCCTTCACAAGACGCATAGTGATGGTGCGAGCCGGGGATCACATACAAAGGCCCATTATGCTCGGTGTTATCGGTTAACATCAGCCATACAGTCACGGCTCGCATCCGTGGCATTCCATCCTCAACGTGCCAAGTCTCGAAGTCAGAATGCCAAGGAAACGACTTGCCTTTAAACGCAGGCTTAATATTGACGCGCGATTGCATCAAATATGCATCCGAGCCCAAAATTTGCCGAACTTTATTGAGAATGCGCGGATCACGTGAGAAGCGATCAATTAAGTCACTGTAGGCAAAGGGTTTAAAAATAGTACGCAGCTCGTCACTATCCGGCTCGGTATATAGCTCTTCATAGCCGGCCATATCATCGCGTAAACGGGCGATTTCACGTTTAAGCGGTGCCACCATTTCCGGCATATAGTCATTCATCACCAAAAAGCCTTGGCGATCAAACGTATCCAGCTCGTGCGGGCTTAAGCTATGTGGTACCTCTGGCTGCGCACCGCCGTACACAACAGGGTCTAGACGTGGGGAGAGGGTTTCTTTTCCATTGACGCGTGAGGGATACAAATCGGGTGTACCTTCCATTATTGACACCTCCTTCATGTCGTTCGTTTTTTAGTGATATCTTCTCGCTGTTTAAGGCCCTAAAGGGCGTGAATTGCGCACAACACAAATGTGGGTGACTGATTGAAAATCAACCCCCAACGCGTGCTATGCATCTTCTTGGATAACGGCGACCTACCCTATCAGCTCAGCATCGAACAGTGAACCTTTGTCACACCACAACCTCATCATGCCTCTCGAAGGATCCTGCGGATCGCTTTCACACCGTTCCCGTTCAAATCCTAATGAGTTCGTGCTACCCTGCGCACCTCCCACGGGGAACAACTATCTATTCGTCGATCGACGCCTGTACGTATACGCTATACTGCGGATGGGCATCAGCCAGTGAAAGTGATCAATCCATGAGCCAAGGTACGCTTTACATTGTTTCCGCCCCAAGTGGTGCGGGCAAATCTAGTCTGATTTCAGCGCTGCTGAATGATAACCCTCGCTATGACATGAAAGTGTCTGTGTCTCACACGACGCGCGCTATGCGTCCTGGTGAAGAAAACGGTGTGCATTATCATTTTGTCTCCGAGGAAGAATTTCAGTCACTGATTGCACAGGAAGCGTTCTTAGAGCACGCGCAAGTGTTTGGCAATTATTACGGCACCTCGCGCGTATGGATTGAAAAAATGCTTAATAATGGTGTCGATATTTTTCTCGATATCGATTGGCAAGGCGCTGAGCAAATTCGTCAGCAAATGCCGAACAGCAAGAGTATTTTCATTTTGCCACCCAGCCGTGAAGAGTTAGAACGACGCCTCACGACACGTGGTCAAGACAGTGAGGAAGTGATTGCGCAACGCATGCAGGAAGCACGCACCGAGATCTCTCACTATGCTGATTATGATTACCTGATTATTAATGATGACTTTGATGTCGCATTGATGGATATTAAGGCCATCATCCGTGCCGAGCGGATGGCACAAGCCAAACAAGCCAGCAAGTATCATGCAATGATCGACGAACTGTTGGCTGACTAACCACCACATTGAGACGTGGCCATTGCCCCAGCCAACGCTGGCAATAGGTCGCGGCCTTTTGTATACTTTTCGGTCATTTTGAATGACCTATTGATGACATAGCTGGAGTCCTTCATGGCACGCGTAACTGTTCAAGACGCCGTTGAAAAAATTGGTAACCGCTTCGATCTCGTTCTGGTTGCGGCTCGCCGCGCCCGTCAAATGCAAACGGGCGGCAAAGATGCCCTCGTCGCAGAAGAAAACGACAAGTACACAGTGATCTCTTTGCGTGAAGTTGAAGAAGGACTGATCAACAAAGAAGTCCTCGACGCACGTGAGCGTCAGGAGAAGCAAGAGCAAGAAGCCGCTGAAATGGCCGCGGTAAGCACCATTTCTGGTCAACGTTAAACGCTGCATTTATCAGGGACAGGCCGTTTGTATCTATTTGATAGCCTGAAAGAAGTTGCTAGCCAGTATTTGCCGGAGTCACAGCTTGAAGCGCTTCGGCAAGCTTATCTAGTAGCCAGGGATGCCCACGACGGGCAAACTCGCTCAACCGGCGAACCTTATATTATTCACCCCATCGCGGTAGCACGGATCTTGGCAGAAATGCGCTTGGACTGTGAAACCTTGATGGCGGCATTGCTGCATGATGTGATTGAGGACACTGAGGTGACCAAAGACGATCTGCAGCAACGCTTTGGTGATGTGGTAGCCGACTTGGTGGACGGGGTGTCTAAGCTTGATAAGCTTAAATTCCGCGATCGCAAAGAGGCCCAGGCCGAGAACTTCCGCAAAATGGTCATGGCGATGGCCCATGACATTCGCGTGATCCTGATAAAACTGAGTGACCGCACCCACAATATGCGTACCTTGGGCGCCCTACGCCCAGATAAAAAGCGCCGTATCGCCCGTGAAACGCTAGAAATCTTCGCGCCCCTCGCCCATCGTCTGGGTATCCATAATATAAAAGTCGAGCTTGAAGAGCTCGGCTTTGAGGCCTTGTACCCCAATCGCTACCGCGTGCTTAAAAAGGTGATCGCGCAAGCGCGGGGCAACCGCAAAGAGATGATCCAAAAAATCCATGCGGAAATTGAAGGCCGCTTGGAAGATGCAGGAATTAAAGCCCGTGTGTTGGGCCGAGAGAAAAATCTCTACTCCATCTATAACAAGATGAAGAACAAAGAGCAGCGTTTCCACACCATCATGGATTTATACGCGTTTCGGGTGATTGTGGGTGATCTCGATACCTGCTACCGCGTGCTGGGGCAAATGCATAACTTGTATAAGCCACGCCCAGGCCGGCTCAAAGACTATATCGCGGTGCCCAAAGCCAACGGATACCAGTCACTGCACACCTCTATGATTGGCCCACATGGTGTCCCGGTGGAAGTACAAATTCGTACCGAAGACATGGATCAAATGGCGGATAAAGGGGTCGCGGCACACTGGGCGTACAAAAGTGGCACCGACAGACCCTCTGGCACCACCGCGCAAAAACGGGCGCAGCGTTGGATGCAGAACATTATCGAGCTGCAGCAAAGCGCCGGCAGCTCGTTCGAATTTATCGAGAGCGTCAAATCGGATCTCTTCCCTGACGAGCTGTACGTCTTTACCCCCAAAGGGCGGATTGTCGAGCTGCCTGTCGATGCCACCGCGGTCGACTTTGCCTATGCCGTCCACACCGATGTCGGCAACACCTGTGTTGGGGCAAGGGTTAATCGTCAGCCTTACCCGCTGAGCCAGCCGCTCAAAAATGGTCAAACGGTTGAGATTATCACCGCACCGGGGGCGCGTCCGAATGCCGCTTGGCTTAACTATGTGGTCACCGCGCGAGCACGAACGAAAWTCCGTCAGGTGTTAAAAACCATGCGCCGAGAAGAGTCGGTCACCCTAGGGCGTCGCCTGCTCAATCACGCGCTCGGAGAGAAAAATCTAGCGGATATTAATCCTGAACGCGTTGACGCTGTACTGAGCGACTTGAAGCTCAAAACCAGTGACGACTTACTGGCATCGATTGGTCTTGGCGAACTCATGAGCGTGGTGATCGCTCGTCGCTTGCTAGATCAAGATCCGGCCGCCCCTACCGAGGGCAAAATGCCGATTCGCGGGGCAGATGGCATCTTGGTCACTTATGCCAATTGCTGTCGTCCTATCCCAGGTGACCCCATCATTGCGCATGTCAGCCCAGGTAAAGGCTTGGTTATCCACCGTGAAACCTGTGCTAACATCCGCGGCCACCGCCAAGAGCCGGATAAATATATGCCGGTCGAGTGGGCGGACGATTTTGAACAAGAGTTCAGCACCCGGGTACGCGTGGATATGCAAAACCACCAGGGAGCATTGGCCGACCTCACCAACACCATCGCCGCAACCGGATCCAATATCCAAGGGTTAACCACCGAAGAGCGTGATGGTCGCCTATACACTATCTTTGTTCGCTTAACGACCAAAGACAGAGTGCATTTGGCCAACATTATGCGTCGCCTTCGCGTGATGCCTAATGTGGTGAAAGTAAGCCGCCAGAAAAACTGAGTGCCCCAACCCATCATTACCCGTCGCCCGCCCTTTGGCGGGCGTCACCGTTTTTTGCCTGTTATTGACGGAATTGAATCATGACCCCTGAACGCTTTGAACGCATTCATCAGGTCTTGGCCCAACGCCAGCCTGATCTCACTGTCTGCATGGAGCAAGTTCACAAGCCCAATAATATTTCCGCTATCATTCGCACGGCCGACGCGGTAGGCATTCACCGCATGCATGCGGTATGGCCAGAAGGCACCAAGATGCGCACTCTCGGCGGCACATCGGCCGGCTCGCGCAACTGGATAGATGTGGTCACTCACAACACCACGGAAGAAGCCTTTGATGCCATGCACGCCCAAGGGATGCAGGTGTTAGTCACTAACTTGTCGGATACCGCGGTCGATTTTCGCGAGATCGACTACACCCGTCCGACGGCCATCGTGCTGGGGCAAGAAAAACAAGGCATCAGTCGCGAAGCGCTCGACAAAGCGGACCAAGACATCCTCATTCCTATGGTAGGTATGGTACAGTCACTCAATGTGTCAGTGGCCAGTGCCTTGATTTTGTACGAAGCACAGCGCCAACGCCAAGCGGCTGGCATGTATCAGTTGGATAAGACACGCTTGCCCGACCACGAGGTTCACCACATTTTGTTCGAGCGTGGTCACCCGGTGCTTGCCCGCGTGGCAAAACAAAAAGGCTTGCCTTATCCGCCCTTAGATGAACACGGTCAAATTGTGGCCGACGAGGCGTGGTGGGCACAGATGCAGGCGGCCAAACATCCACGTTAGTCCGACACGCGAGCCAGAGCGAACCCATAGAGAAACGGATGCGATCTTCGATGCTAAGTGCGGTGACTGTTGATACCTTAAGTGGCGTTGGCAGCAAAATGGCAGAAAAACTGGCGAAAATAGGCCTGCATACGGTGCAGGATGTTTTATTTCACCTGCCTTATCGTTATGAAGATCGCACCCGTGTGTGGCCGGTCGCAAGTCTCTTACCGGGCCAACATGCCACCATCGAAGGTGAAATCACCCACAATGACACCGTGTTTGGTCGTCGCAGGATGCTCACGGTTCGGGTGCAAGATAGCAGTGGCGCATTAACGCTGCGATTTTTCAACTTTAATGCCGCAATGAAAAACAGTTTAGCCGTAGGCAAGCAAGTAAAAGCCTACGGTGAGCTCAAGCGCGGAAAGCACGGGCTGGAGATCATTCACCCCGAGTATCAGGTATTTTCCGAGCCTACCGAGTTGGTGATGGAAGAAACCCTCACCCCCGTGTATCCCACCACGGAGGGGCTTCGCCAAGCGACGCTGCGTAGCCTGACCGATCAAGCCCTGGCTTTGTTAGACAAAAGTGGCGTCGACGAGCTGCTGCCCGAAGGCTTGTACGATAGACAGCTTTCGCTGCGCGATGCATTACACCTTTTGCATCGTCCGCCGCCCGAGACCGTGTTGGAAGACTTATTAGCAGGGCAACACCCTGCTCAGCGACGCTTGATCATTGAAGAGCTCCTTGCCCAACACCTGTCGATGCTGTCTGTGCGCCACCAAGCCCAACAAGTGAAAGGCTTTGCCCTCGCACCCAGTCAGTCATTAGGGCAGCGCCTTTTAGACAACCTGCCTTTCACTCCCACCGGCGCACAAACTCGGGTGGTGAGCGAGATCAGCGCCGATTTGGCCAAGCCGTTTCCGATGATGCGCCTCGTGCAAGGCGATGTGGGGGCAGGTAAAACCTTGGTCGCCGTGCTCGCCGCCTTGCAAGCGATTGAACAAGGCCATCAAGTTGCGTTGATGGCACCGACCGAGCTATTGGCCGAGCAACACGCCACTAACTTCGCTCAGTGGCTCGAACCACTGGGCATTCAAGTCGGTTGGCTGGCCGGCAAGCTAAAAGGGAAAGCGCGGGAGCAAACCCTGGCAAGCATTGCTGACGGCGAAGCGAAAATGGTGGTCGGTACCCATGCTTTGTTTCAAGCGAGCGTCCAGTTCGACAGCCTAGCGTTGGTCATTATTGATGAACAACACCGCTTTGGTGTTCACCAACGTCTCGCGCTGCGTGAAAAAGGCGAGCAGCAAGGCGCCCATCCGCACCAGCTTATCATGACCGCGACCCCCATTCCCCGTACCTTGGCGATGACCGCGTATGCGGATCTTGAAACGTCCGTCATCGATGAATTACCCCCGGGGCGCACACCCATCCAAACCGTCGCCGTCCCCGACACCCGCCGCGACGATATCATCGCCCGCGTCAGTGCCGCATGTGCAGCCGGTCGACAAGCATATTGGGTGTGCACCTTGATTGAAGAGTCCGACGCCTTAGAAGCGCAAGCCGCGGAAGACACAGCCACCGCGCTTAAAGAAGCCCTCCCCAACCTGGAGATTGGCTTAGTTCACGGGCGAATGAAAGCGGCAGAAAAGCAAGCGGTCATGGAAGCCTTTAAACAAGGCGAGTTACAGTTATTGGTGGCGACAACGGTTATTGAAGTGGGCGTCGATGTCCCTAACGCCAGCCTAATGATTATCGAAAACCCCGAGCGACTCGGGCTGGCACAACTCCACCAGCTACGTGGCCGTGTCGGCCGTGGTTCCGTCGCCAGTCATTGTGTGCTGCTTTACCATGCCCCTTTATCCAAAACCGCCAGTCATCGGCTTGGGGTGCTGCGCGATAGCAATGACGGCTTTGTGATTGCGCAGCACGATCTCGATATTCGTGGACCTGGCGAGCTTCTCGGCACCCGCCAGACCGGGCTGGCTGAGTTTAAGATTGCCGATTTGGTCAGAGATCAGGGGCTGATCCCTGAAGTGCAAAAACTGGCCACGCACCTACATCAACACTACCCACAACATGCTCAAGCGATTATTCGCCGCTGGCTGGGGCATAAAACCCACTACTCCAATGCCTGATCGCCGCTATAACGCTCCCAATGCGTCATGATCAGCGCCATGGTTTCTGACTTGCTGTATCCCGCTTCACTGGCCGCCTGGATAAAGTGCGCCAGTGCGCCTTCAACGTAGTGCAAACGCTGCTCGGGTTCAGCCGGGCGCATGGTTTCACTCACCTGCATGCCCACTCCAGGCAAGCGCTCAAGCCACCCCTCATCGGCCAATTGTTGATAGCTGCGCGACACCGTCATTGGGTTCATCGCCAATGTTTTGGCCAGTTGCCGCACTGAGGGAAGTCGCGCACCGGGGTAGAGGGTGCCGCTGGCAATTTGCCGTTGAATTTGATCAATCAGCTGCTGAAATTTAGGCGTCGGATCCTGACTGTCTAGCGATAAACGCATGGCCGTTTCCCAGTGTATTGAGTCTCTATGACAGTATGGCCTACCCCCCTGGTTCCGCGACTTCCGCGGCTAAAAACGTGGTCACACGCACACAAGGGCGTTATTTTTTATTGCCCACAGGAAATGTCATCTGAATTCTTAACCCACCTTCAGTGCGTGACGACAAGCGAATATCACCATGAAGCTGTTCCACAATCCGTTTCACGATCGCTAGTCCTAGCCCCGTTCCTTCGCTGCCGCGAGCGGTGTCACCGCGAGTAAAAGGTTGAAATAGCGAATTCTCTAAACTCGCCTCGATCCCCGGGCCATTGTCTTCCACTTCCACCCACTGATAGGTGTGATCGGCATTGCTGCCACAACCGAGACGGACCCAGCCATGACCGTATCGCACCGCATTAACCACCAAATTGGTCACCGCACGCTTTAACGCTACCGAGTTAGCAAATAACTCTCCGTGCAATGCCCCTAAATCGAGATCAATATCGACCCCCATTTGTTGCTGATTACTCGCCACATCGCGGCAAATGCTCGCTAAGTCGACAGGATCAGGGTCTTGCTGCTGCACGGCGCGCAAGTAATCCATAAACTGGTTGATGATTTCATTACACTCTTCGGTGTCCTCGGTAATGCTATCGGCCAAATAGGCGTCATCCGATGACATCATTTCAGTGGCAAGGCGAATGCGCGTTAGTGGCGTGCGCAAATCATGGCTCACACCCGCCATCAGTAAGGCGCGGTCTTCTTCCAACTTACGGATACCGGCTGACATTTTATTAAACGCGACCGTCACCGCCTGAATTTCTGATGCCCCTCGTGGTGTGACAGGGTCAGGAAAACGGCCATCCGCCACATCTAACGCCGCGCGCTCAAGGGCCACAAGTGGGCGGTTTTGCATCTTGATAAATAGCCACCCGCCCGCTATCACCAACAGGGCAATCACTAAGCTGTATTGAAATAAAGGCGCAAAGTCGTCTTGATGCAGCTCGGAAAGCGGGATCCGCATTAAAAAATCGTCAATCTGGTCAAACTTCAGCCACAGCACGTAGCTGTCTTCACCACTGACCAAGCGCACTTCGGTTTGGGTGCCCAACTCCTCGCTGATATGTTCGCTTAAATAATCAATTTCCATGGCGTCTTTAAACGCCGCCGCAGGCTCACTGTTGGGCGCATGCAAGGTGACCCCAATCTGCTCCAACAATTGCCGCCGCACGGGTTCACCCAGGTGAAGGACTTCACCACCCTTAAGATACCAGTCTTCTTCCAGCATCAAGCGTACTTCAAAAGCGAGGATCTTGTTGAACTGCTGCAAACTGGGCAGCAAGGCATAATTAACGATGGTTAGATAAGAAAAAACTTGGCTGGCAATTAATAAGCCAGCCAAGATAAACAAGGTACGTGCAAAGTTAGTCCGCGGTGACATCCGCATCGCTATACCTCTCCATCCGGCACGAATACGTAGCCGAGCCCCCATACGGTTTGAATGTAACGCGGTTTACTCGGGTCTTCTTCTATCATCCGACGCAAACGCGAGATTTGTACATCAATCGAGCGCTCCATCGCCGAATACTCACGGCCACGCGCCATGTTCATCAGCTTATCACGTGACAAAGGTTCTCGCGCATTGGTGACCAAGGCCTTAAGCACTGCGAACTCGCCGGATGTGAGCGTCATGGGCTCATCATTGCGAAACATTTCCCGGGTGCCGAGGTTGAGACGAAACTCGCCAAAGGTCACCGTGGTAGAGTCTGCACTCGGGGCGCCTGGCGCTTCAATGGTCTGCCGGCGCAATACTGCGCGTACCCGCGCCAATAGTTCACGCGGGTTAAAAGGCTTGGGTAGGTAATCATCGGCACCCACTTCTAAACCGACAATGCGATCAATCTCATCGCCCTTGGCGGTCAACATCAAAATGGGCAACTGGTTATTCGCTTGACGTAAACGGCGACACACGGACAGGCCATCTTCCCCCGGCAACATCAGATCCAGCACCATCAGGTGAAAGGCTTCACGCGCGAGTAAGCGATCCATTTGCTCGGCATTGGCCACACTACGCACCTGAAAACCTTGCTCGGTCAGGTAGCGTTCCAGTAGCGAGCGCAGACGCATATCATCATCCACCACTAGAATTTTATAGTTCTCTTGCATGCTAAGCCCTCAATGCTGATCGTTGCCCGGCCATCGATTGACCGTCACTTATATCATACTGAATTTTGCCACAGTTCTCTTTCAGACCGCGTGTTTGTCTGACGCCAAGCCAAGGGTAAATTGTTACCGAGTGTTGCCTCGACAAGTTTGCCCGCTTCTTGTACTTTCCTGGACAAGGTTATATCGCGCGACGCCGAATGGCTAGCGAAAGGAGAGGTAACGTGAAAACCAAATTGGTGACCCGAGAAGGGTTTAACGCGCTCAAAGCCGAGCACGATTACCTGTGGCACGAACGGCGCCCAGAAGTGACCAAAATTGTCAGTTGGGCCGCCAGTTTGGGTGATCGCTCAGAAAATGCAGACTACACCTACAACAAACGTTTGTTACGCCAAATAGACCGCCGCGTCCGTTATCTGCGCAAACGTCTCAATGACTTAACTATTGTTGATTACGCGCCCGAGCAAGAAGGACGGGTCTTTTTTGGCGCCTGGGTGGAAATTGAAAACGAAGCCGGCGACACCAAGCAATTTCGAATCGTTGGTCCTGATGAGATTTATGAACGCAAAGATTACATTTCTATCGATGCCCCCATGGCGCGGGCGCTATTAAAAAAAGCCGTTGATGACGAGGTGGTGGTCTCAACCCCTGAAGGCGAAAAGCAATGGTTTGTGAATACCATTACCTACCCGAAACCCAGTGACAGCGACGCTCAGTAACACCTGAGGGAACCTTCGTCCCCATCGCGGTCAAAAATGCTATCCCTTGGCAGGGCGTTCCCCTGCCGTGCTTGTAGAGAAAAGGAAACACATGCACACATCCATTACACACACCCTGGCGCACGAACTCAATGTCGCACCAGGTCAAGTTAAGACAGCGGTCGATCTGCTTGACGATGGTAACACTGTCCCTTTTATCGCCCGCTATCGTAAAGAAGCGACCCAGGGCCTGGATGACTCGCAATTGCGCACCCTTGAGACCCGTTTGGTCTATCTGCGCGAATTGGACGCTCGTCGTGATACCATTCTCAAATCGATTGACGAGCAAGGCAAACTGACCCAGAGCTTGCGCCGCGATATTCTCGCTGCCGAGAGTAAAAACCGCTTAGAAGATCTCTATCTGCCTTACAAACCCAAGCGCCGAACCAAAGGCCAAATTGCGATTGAGGCCGGCCTAGCACCCTTGGCTGAGGCCTTATGGCAAGACGCCTCACACAACCCTGACACACTTGCTGAGCAATACATCAATGCGGAAAAGGGCGTCGCTGATAGCAAAGCCGCGCTGGATGGCGCCCGCGCCATTATGATGGAGCGCCTTGCCGAGGATGCGAGCTTATTAGAGACGCTGCGCCAATACCTTAAGCAATACGCGGTGCTGCGCGCCACCGTGGTTGCTGGCCAGGAAGAAGCCGGTGCCAAGTTCAAAGACTACTTTGCTCACCAAGAGCCAATTGCCAAAGTGCCGTCTCATCGTGCCTTAGCCATGCTTCGTGGTCGCAATGAAGGCGTGCTACAGCTGGCACTGGTTGCTGACCCCGACCAAGCACCAGACAGCAAGCAAAGCGTGTGCGAAACCATGATTGCTCAACACTATCAGCTGTCTTTGGGCACCGCCCCGGCAGACCGTTGGCGCAAACAAGTCATCGCCTTTGCCTGGCGAGTAAAAATCTTGATGCATCTTGAGACCGAGTTCATGGCCAACCTGAAAGAGCGCGCAGAGAACGACGCCATTGATGTGTTTGCCGCCAACTTAAAAGATGTATTGATGGCTGCACCGGCTGGCCCTCGCTGCACCATGGGGATAGACCCAGGCCTACGTACCGGCTGTAAAGTGGCGGTGGTGGATGGCACGGGCAAACTGCTCGACACCGCCACCATTTACCCCACCGCGCCTAAACACGATATTGAAGGGGCGAGTAAAACACTACGCCGTTTTATTGATCGCCATGGCGTGAACTTGATTGCGGTCGGCAATGGCACCGCCTCACGTGAAACCGAACACTTTGTCACCACCATGCTCAAACAAGCCGATTTGAGCATCCAAACCGTGATGGTCAGTGAGGCCGGTGCCTCGGTTTACTCAGCGTCAGAGCTGGCAGCCAAAGAATTTCCCGATCTGGATGTCTCGCTACGTGGCGCGGTTTCTATCGCTCGCCGCCTGCAAGACCCCCTCGCCGAGCTGGTTAAAATTGATCCTAAATCGATTGGCGTCGGTCAGTACCAGCACGATGTCTCTCAACACCAGCTGGCGAAAAAGCTTGATGCAGTGGTGGAAGACTGTGTGAACGCCGTAGGGGTCGATGTCAATATCGCGTCCGCGCCGCTGCTCACCCGGGTGGCAGGCCTTAGCCAAACCATGGCGCAAAACATTGTTGCCTTTCGCGATGAAAATGGTCGATTTGGCGATCGTAAAACCCTGCTGAAAGTGCCGCGTCTTGGCCCCAAAGCCTATGAGCAATGCGCTGGCTTTTTACGGGTAATGGATGGCGCCAACCCGCTTGACCGCTCGGGTGTCCACCCAGAGACCTATCCATTGGTCAAACATATCGCCCAAAAGACTGGCAAGGCCATCGATGCCTTAGTGGGTAACACGGGCTTATTACAAAGCTTAACCGCCAGTGACTACGCGGATGACACCTTTGGCCAAATCACCGTCACCGATGTATTGAACGAGCTGGCCAAACCCGGCCGCGATCCGCGCCCTGAGTTTAAAACCGCAACCTTTGCCGAGGGCGTCAATCAAATCAGTGACTTAAAACCAGGTATGCAACTCGAAGGCGTGGTCACGAATGTCACGCACTTTGGTGCGTTCGTCGATATCGGCGTTCACCAAGACGGCCTCGTACACATCTCCGCGCTATCAAACCGCTTTATTAGCGATCCACGCGACGTGGTCAAAGCCGGTGACGTGGTGAAAGTGAAAGTCATGGAGGTGGATGCGCCGCGCAAGCGAATTGGGTTATCGATGCGCCTCGACGATACCCCAGCCGCCAGCGAACCCTCAGCAGCCGCCCCTAAGCCGCGTGACAAAAGTCCGAAAAAGCGCCAGGACAAACCCACCGCAATGGGCAGCATGGCCGATGCCTTTGCCCGCGCCAAGCGCTCCTAACCAAAAAGCCCCACGCAACATCGTGGGGCTTTTTCATCGTGGCATCATGGACACCACTTATATCACAATCAGCACTTCTGAGGGCATGTTCGCCACGGTTGCTTGCTGATAACGCATGGCAACCACCGCACGCGTTTGCTCGAACCTTTTCAGCTCTTCAACTTTCTCCAGCACCTCTTCCGGCATTTTCAACCCCAAGGGGTAGCCGTTGTCTTTGCGTGCTTGCTCTCCAGGTTCATTACGTGCCATGGCATCAACACGCCCAGCAATATTGGCGCCGTCGTAATCAGCGTCGGACAAGGACTCGCGACTGTAGTCGAGCGAATAATTAGGGTGCTGTGACGGATCCCAGGATGAGCGGCCGAGCTGCTTACCTTGATCGGTCGCCGCTTTGCCGTGTTCTGGCTCTGGGGCTTGCTTGGTAGGGACAATTTTTTCGCGCATGCGATTACCCCGCGCAACTTGTTCAGTTGGCGGGTTCACCGATGGCGCGACAGTTGGGATACTGACGCTTGCTGGCGATATATTCATCTGATGCTACCTCCCAACATCAGCTGAAGGCCTAATTGTCAGTGCGGCCTCGTCTCCTTATAGTTTAGACGACAACCGCAAGTATGGTACCTATTGTGCCCAGCGCAGACAAAAACTGCCCAGCACCATAGGCCGCATCATCGTTTTCTTTCACTTTGTCCGGGTGGTCCATGCCCAACGCACCATAGGTAAAGGATTCAACCGATGATTTCTCTTCTGGCTTTTTAACACCTTCAGCGTTTTTCGCTGCTTTCACATCTTTGCTTTCTTTTGCTGCCTCGGCAGCGGAAAGCGTCTCAGCCGCCTTGGCTGTTTTCGTGTCTTTGGCCGCGTTGTCCGCATTTTGTTGCGGTTGTGTCGGCGCTTTTGGCTTCATCGTTTGTTGATGATACGCCTGAGACTGCCCAACGTTACCTACGTTCATTATGGTCTCTCCTAATGTCAGAGCAAGTGACATAGTTAACTTATCGGCAGAACCATGACAGGATTTAGTCAATTCTACCAAAAAACGATCAGCGCACACTATTTGGGCGGCAAGTTTGTGCCTAAAAAGGCAAGTAGCTTGTCCACCACTTCGTCAGGCTCCGTCACAAAGGGGGCATGAGCACTGTGTGCCAATACCGCACATTGCGAATGAGGCGCTAACGCAGAGACAGCTTCCGCCACCGACGCAGGCACCAAACCGTCTAGCCGCCCGTATAACCGCAGCCACGGCACACAAACCGCCTCACACTGCTGGCGCAGATCCGTGTTTGCCAGCATCGCCAAGCCATCCGCCAACGCGCGAGGGTCGGGCGCCGGGCGCGAAAATACCGCTTGTTTGAGCGCTTTCACATCTTTTCTCGCCGTGGGTGACCCCATGGCTTGTAGCGCCATAAAGCGCTCCACCGTTTGCGAAAAATCACGCTCAAGCTGGTCGGCAAAGTCGGTGAGTACCGCCGACTTGATCCCACGCCACCCTGGCTCTGCGACAAACTTGGGTGAGCTGGCGATAGTGACCAATCCAGTCACGCGCTGTGGCGATAACAGTGCGGCTTGTGTTGCCACTAATCCGCCCAGTGACCAACCTATCCAAGTTGCATGCGCTGGTGATTCTTTAAGCAACACTTGTGCCAGTTTCTCGATATCAAGATCCGGTTGGTGGGCGCTGTCGCCAAAACCCGGCAGGTCAACACAGTGAACACGATAGTGCGCGGTCAAGTAAGGGATTAGCATTGACCAGACAGCGCTGTTCATTCCCCAGCCATGAATGAGAACCAGATCGGGACCTTGCCCGTGAGATTGCCAATCACATAACGCCATGCTTTACACTGCCTTGGTTGCTTTTCAATCAAGGTGCCTATGATATCAGCAATCACACCACGGCGCTTCACGCGTTTACTCACCCACTGGGGAGGCAAACTCTTGCCCTCTCAGTGTCCGGTTTGCCACTTGTCATTGGATGCCGCACCCGAGAGTGCCACCCCGGCTTTATGCTGTGCCGCCTGCTGGGATGCGCACTACTCTTATTGTCTATGCCAATGTTGCGGCCTACCGGTCCCAACCCCACAAGCACGCTGTGGTGTCTGCCTTAGCCACCCTCCAGCATGGGACCGCTTGGTCGCGATCAGTGCCTACGAGGATCCGCTGCCGCAGCTTATCCATGCATTTAAATACCAACAGGCCTTTGAATTAGCGATACCTTTTGCCCGCCAGTTAAGTGAACGTATCCATCACCCCGCCCCCGTATTGCTGCCTGTTCCACTCCATTGGCGGCGCCGCTGGCAGCGCGGCTTTAATCAAAGCGGGCATTTAGCCTGGGCACTGGCCGACTACCTGGATACTCACGTCGTCGATAACGTTTTAGTCCGACATCGCCATACTGCGCCACAACAAGGTTTAAGCCGACAGGCGCGGCTCTCTAATCTGAAACATGCGTTTGCGATCAACGGCGAGCTGCCAGGTTCGCATGTGGCTATCATTGACGACGTGGTAACAACCGGACAAACGGTGTCACAACTGTGCCGGTTATTACGCCGTGCGGGAGCAGAAACGATCGATATTTACTGTTTGGCACGTACCGATCTACCCTAACGGAAAGCGTGCTATCCATGCTCATAAAGTAGCCACATGCTTCAAGGGGTGATAGCCAACGCAAACCGGAGTACACTGTATAAAACACACTGGATTAGTCAGGTATTTGTCGTGTCAGAAGTCAATATTTCAGAAAATGCACAAAGCCACTTTGTGAAGCTGCTTGAGCAACAGCCCGAGGGCACCAATATTCGCGTGTTTGTGGTTAACCCAGGCACGCCAAACGCCGAGTGCGGTGTTTCTTATTGTCCCCCCGAAGCGATAGAAGGCAGCGATACCGAACTCAAATTTAACGGCTTTTCGGCCTTTATCGATGAGATGAGCCTGCCCTTTTTAGACGAAGCGGAAATCGACTTTGTCACCGATAAAATGGGCTCACAGCTGACGTTGAAAGCACCGAATGCGAAAATGCGGAAAGTGGCCTCCGATGCGCCTTTGATGGAGCGGGTTGATTACGTGATTCAAAGCCAAGTTAACCCACAGCTTGCCAGCCATGGCGGCCATGTGAACTTGATTGAAATCACCGATGACGCGGTGGCGATTTTGCAATTCGGTGGCGGTTGTAATGGCTGCTCAATGGTAGACGTGACCTTAAAAGAAGGGATCGAAAAGCAGTTGCTGGCTGAGTTCAGCGGCGAGTTAAACGGCGTGCGTGATGTCACCGAGCACGCCCGTGGCGATCATTCTTACTACTAATAAACGCCGTCTCTTATCGCAAAAACAGGCCAACTGGCCTGTTTTTTTTGGTTGATAGGACTCAGCGGGTGACATCAAAAAAGCTGTCTCGTCGCCAGTGGTAAACAAAGCACACCGCGAGACTGAGCCCTCTTAGCGCCATAAAAGTAAGCATCGCTAACCACAAGGCGTGATTGCCCCATCCTTGCGCTAGCCACCAGGCAGCAAAAAAGCCTGCAGTGGCGACAAACATCCCATTGCGCATGTCTTTACCCCGCGTCGCGCCAATAAAGATACCGTCGAGCAAAAAGCACCACATCGACACCAAAGGCATAGCTACTAGCCAAGGTAAATAGCGTGCCGCTTGGTCACGCACCGCCTCAATATCGGAAATCAGCGCAATGATGTGATGGCCTGCCACGCCAAACGCCAGCGTGATCGCCAAGCAAATCACCAACGACCAAAAAGTGCTGCCTATCAGTGACACCAACAACGCAGACTTACTCTGCGCGCCAACCGCTTTCCCCACCATCGCCTCCATCGCATAAGCAAAGCCGTCCATCGCAAAGGAAATCAGCATCAGAAAGCTCATCAATACCGCATTGGCGGCCACAATCTCGTCACCAAGCGTCGCCCCTTGGAAGGTCATAAAAGTAAACGCCAACTGCAAACTAAGGCTGCGCAAAAAGATGTCTCGATTAAGCTTTAGCAAACGGCTCATCCCAGTCAGCCCGCGCTCAAACACCGACCGAACGGTCGGTAACTGGCGCGATTGCCAGATGCCTTTAACAAAATAGAGCCCCAGCATGAGGCCGAGATAATCGGCAACCACACTCGCCGCCGCGGCCCCCTCGACTTTCATATCGAGACCCACTACAAACAGCAAATCAAGGATAATATTGGCACTATTAACCACAATCAGCAGCCACATCGGCTGACGCGCATTTTGCGCCCCTAGTAGCCAGCCCATGATCACCAAGTTCATCAAGGTCGCCGGCGCACTAAAGATCCGAATGGAGAAATACTGGCTCGCGTAATGTTTGACTTCAGCACTGGCATCACTAAAGTGCATGACCCCCTCTAAAATGGGCACATGCAGTGCGATTAATAGCGTAGCCAACAGACCCGCTAAGGTCGCGCCACGCACAAAGGTCGCTGCCAGCTCACGGTTATCATTCGCGCCATAGGCTTGCGCGGTAAACCCGGTGGTCGCCATGCGCAAAAAGCCCAACAACCAAAAGGTGACATTAATCATGGTGCTGCCAACCGCCACGCCACCTAGATACCACGCATGCTCCAAATGGCCGATCACCGCGGCATCCACGAGCCCTAACAAGGGGACGGTAATGTTGGAGATCACCATGGGTAAAGCCAGCGATAAAACGCGCCAGTGAAGTTCACGCTGAGTTAAAGACTGCCACATACTGCCTCGTTTTGAATCTTAAAGAACCCACACTGAGTGGGGGAGATAATCTATTTTTGATAAAGAACATGATTGCATCGACAAGCGCTCACATCCTTGGGTAGCCCTGATGGGTGCAGCAGTGTACCATTGCAGCAATCTCATCGACGAGCGGCAGCCTCACTGCGCCAGTTACACTGCGTCAGTTACACTGGGTCAACTGCCCTCATCACTGAATGAATAAGGAAGGGTTATGCGTGTATTTTTTGCTTGTGTGTTGGTGGTATTACTCGCGGGCTGCTCGAAAGTCACCAAGCAAAACTATGATCAACTTGAAGTCGGCATGAGCTATGACGTGGTTGTGAGCCACATTGGCGAGCCAAGCCAATGCGACGACACCATGGGATTGACCCACTGTGTATGGGGTGGTGATGGTCAACACATCAAAGTCTCGTTTGTCGCCGACAAAGCCACCGTGCTGTCGGCRAAAGGGCTAAAATAGTCCCTCCCATAGCGCAACTCAATAGCGCAACGCGTGGTCGGCAAGCAGCACCAAAAAGGTCGCGAAGATATGCCATATCGAGAACTTAAAGGTCTGCCACGCGATGCCTTTTTGCGACTGGGTTTTCAGTCGCCACGCATAGCCAACAAAGACCAGGTTTAGCGTGGTCGCCCCTACCAGATACAGCCAACCACTCATTCCAGTCAGCCAAGGGAAAATGCCCACGATGACCAGCAGTAGGGTATAAAGCAACACCATGGTTTGGGTAAACCCTACCCCGTGAGTGACCGGCAGCATTGGCACATCGGCTTTGGCATAATCATGGCGACGATGTATCGCTAACGCCCAAAAGTGAGGCGGCGTCCAGGTAAAAATGATCATCACCAACAGCAACGCATGCGCGTGAAGCTCTCCGGTCACCGCGGTCCAGCCCAGCAGTGGTGGCATTGCACCGGCCAAACCACCAATCACGATATTTTGCGGGGTCGCGGGTTTAAGCCACTGGGTATACACCAACGCATACCCGACCAGGCTAGCAAACGTTAGCCAAGCCGTGAGCGGGTTCAGCCACCAACAGGCGATAAAACCGCTCACCATCAGCCCTACCGCAAAGGCCAACGCGGCGCCTTGAGTGACTCGCCCCTCGGCAACGGGACGATGGCGGGTGCGCTGCATTTTCGTATCAATTTTCCAGTCGATAACATGATTAAACACCGCCGCCGCACTGGCTTGTGCGCCAATGCCAAATAACCCTACCAATACGGCCGACCAAGGTGGCCAGCCGGGGGTGGCTAAACACATTCCCACCAGCGCAGTGAGGAGCAACATGGCGACCACGCGCGGCTTGGTCAGCTCATAATAATCTCGCCAACTGGCGCCAGCAGGCGTCGAAACACTAGCGGTACGTTGAAACTGTGCCATCACGGGCTCCTTGTCGGGTCGACGCTGAAAGACATAAAAATCGGGTGAGGAGCAATGTGGCCAATAGCGACAATCCACCGAGGTTATGCGCCACCGCCACACTCAGCGGCAGTAGCGCGACCACATTGGTCACGCCCAGCGTAATTTGCATCGCCAACACGGCGCTGACACTCATTGCCAGCGCACGCGCCCCAGCACGCCACAGCCCCCATGCCCAAGCGAGCACTAACGCGGTGACCACCATGGCGCCCAGACGGTGCGTGGCATGAATGGTCACCCGCTCGGCATGGTTCAGCACCCCAAACTGATAGGTATCGCTAAGCGGACTGACAGGATGAAAAGCGGAAGGGGTGAAAAGCTGCCACCAAGGGCTTTCACAGATAGGAAGCTGAGTGCATACAGTGGCGGCATAGTTGGCGGAGGTCCAGCCGCCGAGTCCGATTTGTATAATCACCGCCACCAAGGCCAACGTGCCCACACGACGTGCGGATGACGACACCGCAATTGCCGGCAATCGGAGCGCGCCTGTTGCCACCGCCAGCCAAACCAGCAAGCATACCGTGGTGAAACCACCGAGTAAGTGCGCCATTACCACCACCGGCATTAAACTTAGGGTCACCGTCCACATCCCTAGGGCGGCTTGCGCGATGACCACCACACTGAGCAAGGTGGTCAGCGGTCGCAACGCCTGATAGTCAGGACGTCGCCAGCTGATCCAGGCCAACGCAAACATCGCCAGCCCTAGGGTGCCGGCCACGTAGCGGTGCAGCATTTCATTCCACGCTTTATTGATATCGAGCGGCGCATCTGGGAAACGCGACACGGCGACCGATTGCGCGCTGTCACTGGCCGGCACTCCTAAATGGCCATAGCAGCCGGGCCAGTCTGGGCAGCCCAGTCCCGCTTCAGTCAGGCGGGTATACGCGCCGAGTCCAACCACCAGCACGGCCAGCATCAGTGTCGATAAGACGGCGAGTTGGTAGCGACGCGTTGCCATAATCAGCCTACCTTAGACAACTTGAGAAGCCGTTTGAGATCGCGCAATAAGCCTTTGCCTTGCGCCACCCACTTCGTTTTGTCGTCACTGACTGGATAGGCCAGCACCACATTGTTCATCGGGTCGCTAAGATAAATGGTATTTTTATCAAACGCTTGCTGCTGCCATGCCTGCGCCTGCTCCGTCGTCAGGGTTTGCCGTGTCAGTACCTCCGGCGCTTTCTGGGCGGTGCTCGTCAGTGCCACGCTACTGACCCGGTCTCGCTCTTTGCCCACCGCAATGGGAATTTGTGTTAACTGAAACAGCGCTTGTTCACACACAGAATCACATTGCTCTGGCACCCGATAAATCAACCGCCACTGGCCTTGTTCGGGTAACCAATTTAGGGTCGCTGGCTCAGAGAGAAACTGTCCGTAATTGGTGACCCCTTTTTCATACCAGCTTTTCTCCAGCACCAATTTCGCCACCACCACGGGCAGGACAAAAATGCCAATCAATGCCACCAGCGTCATGCGTCCTTTCACATCGCTTCCCTCTGTTTTGTTTTGTACCACCAAATACCTGCGCCAATACTGACCGCGAGCGCCATCAATGCCCATTGCAAAGCATAGCCATAATGTTTTGCTGGCGGCATCACCACCGGCTGCCACACTGGCGTCACCCCAGCTTGCGCCAAGGCATCTGTGCTCGGCGTGGTCACATCCACCAGTTTTTCTGTCCGTATCAGCCACTGCGGATTAAGCGTTGGCAATTGGGCCTTCAAGGCTTGTAAGTCAATGCGCTGCCTCCGAGCGGGCCAATCATGCGATGCCGTTTCTTTTTTGAGTACCACCCGCTTAGACGGTGTATCAACGAAGCCAGACAGCTGGTAACGCGATGCCAACTCTGGCACCGCCGGCAAGCGGCGCAGCGCAGGCGCGGCCATCCAGCCCAACTCCACCAACCACCATTGCGATGGCTGCTGGCTTGGAATGAAGGGAAGAAAAAGGCGGTAGCCCACGCGACCTTGATGGGTCTGATTGTCGAGCCACACGGCAAACTCGGGACGAAACTGGCCATCAATCGCCAGGTATTGCCCTTTTTGCACCGAGCCTGAGAGCGATTCCGGTGCTTGATTGGCCTCAAACTGTGCCAGATGTTGGGCTTTTTGCTCGCCACGCGTCCATTGCCAATGGCTTAACTTGACGAGCAGCAGGACCACAACCACAGTCAATATCACAAACCCCATTCGCCGTCCTTGTTTCATGATTACCTATTGCGCTAAGGAGCGCTTATGTTGGTCAAAGCTATTCTGATTTGTTTACTGGTTTTTATTCTGTTTAATCTTTTTCGTGCCTTGCCGGTACTCCTAAAAGGCGATAGTTCCGTGCCTTTATCGCGTTATCTCGGTCGGCGTGTGCTGTTTTCCGTGGTTGTCTTCGTATTATTGCTGATTGCGCTCTCCCTGGGCTGGATAGCCCCTAACCCGCGTCCTTACTGATCTACAAGATATACACAAAGACAAACAAGCATAGCCAGACCACATCGACAAAGTGCCAATACCAGGCGCTAGCTTGAAAGCCAAAGTGATGCTCAGGGCTAAAATGCCCCCGCATCACACGCAGCCAAACCACCAACAGCATGATGGTACCTAATGTAACGTGTAGGCCATGAAAGCCAGTTAATAAATAAAAGGTGTTGCCATACACCCCGGAATCGAGACGCAGATTCATTTCTTGATAGGCGTGCACATACTCTTCACCTTGAAAGAACATAAACAGTGCCCCAAGCAATACCGTGACCAGTAAAAAGCCTTTCAGTCGCTCGCGCTGATTTTTTTCAATCGCGGTATGGGCAATATGGAGCGTGACCGATGAGGTCAGTAGGATAAGTGTGTTAAGCAAGGGCAGTCCCATTGCCGGCATCGCAGTGGTTTCAATTCCGCCCGGGGTCAACGTAAGTGGCCACTGAGCGACAAAATCCGGCCACAGCACCGCCGCGGTCATCGCGTTATTGCTCGCACCACCGAGCCACGGAACGGCGATAAAGCGGGCATAAAAGAGCGCACCGAAGAAGGCACCAAAAAACATCACCTCAGAGAAAATAAACCAGCTCATTCCTTGGCGAAAAGAGCGGTCCATTTGCGCCGAGTACAGCCCTTGCATGGACTCACGGATCACGTCGCGAAACCAGCCGGTGAGCATAATCAAAATAAGCACGGTGCCTGCCAGCAACAGCCAAGGGCCACTGCCACCAAATAAACCACCCACGGTCGCCCCCGCGCCAGCAGCGATTAAAAACAGCGCCACGGCACCGACAATCGGCCAAATACTCGCCGCTGGGACATAATAACGTTCAGGCGTCGCCATGAGCGCCTCCTTATTCCTCGGCGCTGGCGGTCACATCAAACAAGGTGTAAGCCAGCGTTAAGTGGTTAATGTCATCCGGCAACTCAGGATCCACGTAAAAAACCAGGGGCAACGCAGCATCCTCCCCACGTGGTAATGGCTGACGGTTAAAGCAAAAACATTCAATTTTGTTCAAGTACTGCGCCGCTAGACCCGGCGAGACCGAAGGCACGGCTTGGCCAATGGTGTCGTAGCGCGCGTTATTGGTTGCGAGATAATTAATCGTATGAGTCGCACCAGGGTGCACTTGCATCTGGTTGACTTGGGGCTCAAACGTCCAACGCATGCCGGGGTTGATATAGGCGATAAACTCAATGGTCACCAAGCGGTCTTGGTCAATGCCTGCGCTGGATGCGGCCGCCTCGGTATCGGTTTTACCATTAATCCCCGTCACCTCACAGAACACGTCATACAAAGGCACTAAGGCAAAGGCAAAGCCAAACATCACCACTGCGAGTAGCAGTAATCGGCGAGCGGAGCGGGTTGATTTAGTGGCCATCTCGCACCTCCTTGAGATCAGGCGGTGTCTCAAAGGTGTGATACGGTGCCGGTGAAGGTACAGTCCACTCCAGCCCTTCGGCACCTTCCCACGGTTTAGCGGCCGCTGGCGCGCCACCCCGTGCGCATTGAATCACCACCACCAAGAAGATAAGTTGCGACAGACCAAAGGCAAAGCCACCGATACTGACAATGGCGTTCACGTCGGCAAACTGCAGGGCATAATCGGGGATCCGGCGTGGCATTCCCGCCAGTCCCAGAAAGTGCATGGGGAAGAAAAGCACATTCACCGAAATCACCGAACACCAAAAGTGCCACTTGGCCAAGGTTTCATTAAACATATGACCCGTCCACTTGGGGAGCCAGTAGTAAGCGGCGGCCATAATCGAGAACACCGCCCCCGAAACCAGCACATAGTGGAAATGTGCGACCACAAAATAGGTATCGTGATACTGAAAATCGACCGGGGTAATGGCCAGCATCAAGCCCGAAAACCCGCCGATGGTAAACAGCACAATAAAGGCAATCGCAAACAACATGGGCACTTCAAAGGTCAAGGATCCCCGCCACATGGTGGCGACCCAGTTAAAGACCTTCACCCCAGTGGGCACCGAAATCAGCATGGTACAGAACATGAAAAACAGCTCGGCAAACACCGGCATCCCGGTGGTGAACATATGGTGCGCCCACACCAAAAAGCTCAACCCCGCAATCGAGGCGGTGGCATACACCATGGAGCTATAACCGAACAGGCGCTTGCGTGAAAACGCAGGGACAATGGCCGAGATAATGCCAAAGCTTGGCAAAATCATGATGTAGACCTCGGGGTGACCAAAGAACCAGAAAATATGCTGAAACAAAACTGGATCGCCGCCCCCCGCGGCATCGAAAAAGCTGGTACCAAAGTACTTATCGGTAAGCACCATGGTGGCCGCGCCCGCCAATACCGGCATCACTGCAATGAGCAAAAAGGCGGTGATCAGCCACGTCCAAACAAACAGCGGCATTTTCATGTAGGTCATGCCCGGCGCACGCATATTGGTGATGGTGACAATCACATTGATGGCCCCCATGATCGAGCTGATCCCCATGATATGCAGGGCAAATACAAATAAGCCGGTACTGTCTGGGCTATAGGTGGTCGACAGCGGTGCGTAGAAAGTCCAACCAAAGTTAGGGCCGCCGCCTTCCATAAACAAGGAGCCAATGAGTAGCAAGAATGCGAACGGCAGGATCCAAAAGCTCCAGTTATTCATCCGTGGCAGCGCCATGTCCGGCGCCCCAATCATCATCGGCACCATCCAGTTAGCCAAACCGGTAAACGCGGGCATCACCGCGCCAAACACCATGATCAGGCCATGCACTGTGGTCATTTGGTTGAAAAAGTTAGGCTCAACCAATTGTAGTCCGGGCTGGAAAAGCTCAGCGCGGATCACCATAGCCATTGCCCCACCCAGTAAAAACATGGTGAAGCTGAAAATCAGGTACATGGAGCCAATGTCTTTGTGGTTGGTGGTCAACACCCAACGCATGATCCCACGTGGTTTGTGGTGATGATCGTCATGCAGGTTATCTGGGGTAGTATCTGTCATCACGCGCTCCTAAAGATCTTCACCTGACTTTACCGCGTTGATTTGCGCAGCTTGTACGGTCTCACCAGTGTCATTGCCCCACGCATTACGCTCATAGGTCACCACCGCTGCCAATTCTTTGAGCGACAATTGCGGGCCAAACGCTTGCATGGCAGTGCCCGCTTTACCGTTGACGACAATATCGATATGGTCGACCAATCTATCCGGTTGAGTAGCAATCTCAGCGCCGGCCAACGCGGGGAACACGCCCGGCATCCCTTGCCCTTCGCTTTGGTGACACATGCCACAGCGGCTGTCATACACTTGTTTGCCGAGCGCCATCAGCTCATCCATCGGCATTTCCATGTCCAGCAAGCGTTGCTCCTCTTCGCGCGCTTTCTGCTGTGCCAAGGCGGTTTCTTGCACCCAAGCATCAAATTCCGCTTGGGGCTTGGCGATCACCACAATCGGCATAAAGCCGTGGTCTTTCCCGCACAGCTCTGCACATTGGCCGCGGTAAATGCCAGGCTTATCAATTTTGGTCCACGCCTCGTTAATAAAGCCGGGGTTGGCATCTTTCTTCACCGCAAAGGCGGGCACCCACCACGAATGAATCACATCTTGTGAGGTGATCAAAAAGCGCACCTTACGCCCAACTGGCAACACCAAAGGCTGATCGACCTCGAGCAAATAGGTATCACGCTTTTGTCTTTCATTGCGGATTTGTTCCGGACTCGAGGCAAGCAGTGAAAAGAAGGCAACGTCATGGTCAAAATAACGGTAATGCCACTTCCATTGTGAGCCCGTTACCTGCACCGTGAGTGCCGGCTCGCTGGTATCTTCCATATCGAGTAACACCTGGGTGGCCGGAATTGCCATGCCCACCAAAATCAAAAACGGCACGAGCGTCCACGCAATTTCTACTTTGGTGCTTTCATGAAACGAGGCAGGCTTGGCGCCTTTGGATTTACGATGGCGGATAATGGCCCAAAACATTACGCCGAACACCAATACCCCTATCGCCACGCAAATATAGAAAATCGTCATATGCAGGTCATACACCTGCTGACTGATGGCCGTGACCCCTTGAGTGAGGTTCCAGCCTTCACGCTCGGCGGCCAGCGCTGGGCCACTGAGCAAAGCCATTCCCAATGCTAGGATTCGTCGTTGGTGCCTCAGCACGGCTCCCTCCTGCCTCACGGCATCAATGCAAAGCCTCGCTGCCTATGGCCACATACCAACGTCTCACGCCGTAATAGCAGTCAGAGTGGCGATATCAGCAAGCCGTCGTTAAGGAAAAAACGCGATACAGCCGGTCACATTCATTAACGTTTTATTTACATTTAATTTAGGAGAGGTTTGCCTAAAGGACAAAAAAACAGCAGAAAAAGATCGTGATGCCAAGCACATACTGATACATCACGCAGGCGCGGCAGGCGGCGAACCACGCCGCACTAGAGTTCTAGGTGCAGAACCACCGGGGTAAAACGCAGACGGTAACGCGGCATCGCCGCCAGGGCACGCTGCCAAAGTCGCCAACGCGGACACGGCTTATCGAGCGGGGATTTTTCTTCCACGCGACACGCCCAAGGTAACGCATTAATAATCGCCATTCTGGGGTCGGTGAACCCGTGTTGGTAGCGCTCACAGCCGAGCTTTTGGCCCATGCGAGTATGACATTTGTCCCCCGCCAAGACCAAGCAAGCCTCAAGTTGGGGGAAATAACGGCTAATATGGTGGCAAAAAGCAGAAATGTCTTGGTTAGTGCATTCTAACAAGGCTTGATCGCAAATCAGCATCGTCGGGTGACCGGCCGGCACCGCCAACTGCGCCAACCAGTCAAGCTGCTTGACCGAGCCTTGCACCATCCGAAACCGCTCACTGGTATGAAAGAGGCGCTCACGCCAGAGCAGGGTTTCGTCCACGTCCACTTCCAACCAGCGACAGCGGCCGTTATCCAATCGATAAAAGCGGGTATCTAATCCGCCACCCACGTTAATAATCCACGCAGTGGGATGCTGGGCCAAAAACTGTTTGACGATGGCATCACATTGGCTAGTGAGTGTGGCATATAGCAGCTGGGTTTGATCGAGGTTGCGCCAATCGCATTCGGGCTGCAACACGCACCCCTGACAGGCAGCGGCCGCCATAGGATCATAGATCACCCCGTCGTCAGTCAGGCTCTCACGACTGCGCAGCCACATGGGCTTAAATAGCTTACTGGGAACAGAATGCTGTTGAGTACGCACGGACACCTCCACACACGATAATCACTGATGATAATAATTATCGTTTAGCTGAGCAAGAATGCAAAGGTGTTTTTTTAACCGCGTTCCAATGGCGGACGCTATCGTCCGCCAAGGTTCAGATTACATCCAGTCGGTATTACGGATCACTCCCACAGCGACGCCTTCAATGGTCAGCGACTGGGCGGTTAAATCCACCGAAATAGGCATAAACTCATCGTTTTCAGCATGAAGGACCACTTGTGCGCCTTTTTTCTCAAGACGCTTCACGGTCACATCGTCATCAACACGGGCAACCACCACTTGGCCGTTGTGCACATCTTGCGTTTTGTGGACGGCGAGCAAATCACCATCGAGGATACCAATGTCTTTCATGCTCATGCCATTCACACGAAGCAGGAAGTCAGCATTAGGCTTGAATAGCGCAGGATCGACCTGATAGTGGCTTTCCACGTGCTCTTGCGCCAGTATCGGCTCCCCGGCGGCGACACGACCAATTAAGGGCAGCCCTTGCTCTTCCGGCGTCACCACTTCTTCTTCACTGATCAAACGAATACCACGCGAGGCGCCTGGGATAATCTCCAGTACCCCTTTGCGGGCCAAGGCTTTTAAATGCTCCTCAGCGGCATTCGCCGAACGAAACCCCAATTGACGGGCGATCTCGGCGCGGGTGGGGGGCATTCCTGTCTCTTCAATGTGTGCTTTAATCAAATCGAAGATCTGTTGCTGTCTCGCGGTTAACGGCTTCATGCTCTTACCTGTCTTTTTATACAGTTAACTGTGAGTATATCCAGTAAACTGCAGCTTGAAAAGCACTAATTATGCCCAGGAGAAGCGGATCTCATTCTCGTGAACGCCGCCGATGACGCGCAGCAGAGCGGTCAATCTCGACCTTTGTTTGCAAGTTCGCGGCACTTTTCTGCTATCCTTGGCGCGCATTTTGAATTTGAGGCACTGACAATCATGGCGCTCTGGCAAAAGATTTATTACAAGCTATTGAATTTGCCGCTTTCTGCCTGGGTAAAAACCCAATGTATTCCCTCTGAACCGGTCGAACAGCTTAATCTGTCACTCGCACGCCCCATCGTGTATGTGTTGCCGTTTCGGTCTCATTCGGATTTATTAACCTTACGGCGTACCTGTCTGCGTCAAGGGCTTCCCGATCCGTTAACGCCCTTGACCATTGGCGATGTCACCTTGCCGCGCTACGTGTTTATTAGTCACGGACGCAAGGTGTTTTCCGGTGATGACGATCTGCCTGCGCGCTCGCTCGCGCATTTTAAAGACTTACTCCACTTACACCGGCAAGACAGCGAGTTAGATATTCAACTTGTGCCTGCCTCGGTGCTTTGGCAGCGCGATCCGGGCAATGAGACCCAGCGCCACCAAGCCATTCTGCGCGCGATGAATGGCCCCGAGAAGCTGTGGACCATTCTTACCCGTGGCCGTGATGGCATGGTGCGACTTAGCCAAGCGGTGTCGCTGCGCTACATGGCCGACAAGCACGGCACCGACCAAGCCATCGCCCATAAATTGGCGCGGGTGGCGATGATCCACTTCTCGCGGCAAAAACTCGCGGCTTCAGGCCCTCGTTTGCCTAATCGCGCTCTGCTATTCAAACGCCTGCTGGCATCAAAGGCCATCGACAAAGTCGTCCACGACGAAGCGCAAAGCCGTGATGTATCGGTTGAAAAAGTTCGTAAAGAAGCGGTCGATATGATGGAAGAGATCGCCGCTAACTTTTCCTATCGCTTGATCCGTTACAGTGACCGCATTCTTACCTGGCTTTGGAACAAGCTCTATCAAGGCATCAACGTCAATAATGCCGAACGAGTACGTCAGTTAGCACAAGACGGTCATGAAATCGTTTATGTGCCCTGCCACCGCTCACACATGGACTACTTATTGCTGTCGTATGTGCTGTACAAAGAAGGGTTGGTGCCACCGCATATTGCCGCTGGCGTGAACCTCAACTTCTTCCCCGCTGGGCCGCTTTTCCGTCGTGGTGGTGCCTTCTTTATTCGCCGCAGCTTTAAGGGCAACCGCCTGTATTCCACCGTTTTCCGCGAGTACTTGGCCGAGTTATTTGCCCGAGGTTACTCGGTCGAGTACTTTGCCGAAGGTGGCCGCTCTCGCACAGGCCGCTTACTGCCAGCAAAAACAGGCATGCTCGCCATGACCTTGCAAGCCATGCTGCGCGGTCAACAACGTCCCATTACCTTGGTGCCTGTCTATATCGGCTACGAGCACGTCATGGAGGTCAACACCTACGCCAAAGAGCTCCAAGGCCAACGCAAAGAGAAAGAAAGCTTTGGCCAGGTGCTTGGTATTGTGCGCAAACTGCGTAATTATGGCCTCGGTTACGTTAACTTTGGCGAGCCCATTGCCCTCAATCAGCACCTTAATGAACAAGTCCCTGATTGGCACGACTACGTCAATCCCATCGAGCCACAAAAGCCGGCGTGGATGAACCCAGTCGTCAGCGATTTGGCCACCAAGGTGATGACCCACATTAACGATGCGGCGGCCACGAATGCCCTCAACTTATGTGCCACTGCATTACTCGCCTCGCGCCAGCGCGCCTTAAGCCGTGAAGCACTGGAAACACAACTGGGTGTGTATAAGGCTTTGTTAACGCAAGCGCCTTACTCACCAAGCAGCAGCGTGCCTCAAGCATCACCGGCGGATTTGGTCGATCACGCGTTATCACTCAACAAATTGGTGGTCGAAAAAGACACCATGGGCGAGGTGATTTCCTTAGATCGCCAACAAGCGATCCTAATGACCTATTATCGCAACAATATGATTCATCTGGTGGCGCTGCCGTCGCTGATCGCGCAAATATTGGTGACCCACAAATCGATTAGCCAATCGGGCTTACGCGCCTGCGTACAGCAGCTGTATCCCTTGCTCAAAGCAGAACTTTTTATGAGTTTTGATAACGCGGGACTCGAAAGCTATTTCGATGCCTTGCTACATGCGATGCACGAGCAGTCGCTGCTATGTTGTGACGATGGCAAAGTGACCATGAATAATGCCAAGCTCGGTGAGCTGCAATTACTTGGCCGTACCATTGCCGAAACGCTGCAGCGCTACGCGATTACGCTCACCTTATTCAGCCACCAGCCGCACATTGATAAGCGCGATTTGGAAAAACACAGCCAAATGCTGGCGCAGCGTCTGAGCCGCTTACACGGTATTAATGCACCTGAGTTTTTTGACAAAGGCGTATTTAGCACCTTCGTCGACACGCTCCGTGAGCAAGGCTATTTGGATGATGATGCCAAAGCCAATGCCGAGCGTATCGCCGCACTCAACGATCTGGTGTGTGGGTTAATTTCACCGGAAGTGCAATTGACCATTCAAGCGGTGCTTAATCAGCCACTAGGTACGCACAAGACGGACAAAAGCTAAGCGAAACCGTCCGTTCACCAATCAACCCTGATCAAAAAAGGCGCTTTACCAAGAAGCGCCTTTCTTATCTTTCTTTTCAAATTGGGCTAACCGTACACACCCAGCAATACACCAATAAAAATCACTAAGCCGACATAGTTATTGTTCAAAAAGGCTTTAAAGCACGCCATTCGCTCGCGCTCTCTGGCAAGGTATTGCTGATAAACAAACAAGGCAAAAGCGGCCAATAAGCTCCACTGATAGGCTGGCGACAGCGCTAACCACTGCCCAGCGAGCATCAGCAGCCCCAAGGTGAATAATTGCAAGCCACCCACTGCCGCTTTGTCCCAGCGGCCAAATAAAATGGCGGTCGATTTGATGCCAATTTTAACGTCATCGTCTCTGTCGACCATGGCATACAAGGTGTCGTAAGCGATAGTCCAACAAATGTTAGCCAGAAACAACAGCCAAACTACGGGGGGCAGCGCATTTTGCGCCGCCGCAAACGCCATCGGGATCGCCCAACTAAACGCCAGCCCTAATACTAACTGGGGCAGATGGGTGTAGCGCTTCATAAAAGGATAAATAAACGCCAGCGCAACGCCGACAAAAGAAAGTTGAATGGTCAAACGGTTTTGAGTGAGCACCAACAAAAAAGCGCCCAATACCAACGCAACAAAAAAGCCAATGGCCTCTTTTTCGTTGATCCGTCCGGCCGGTAACGGCCTGTCTTTAGTACGCTTAACATGGCCATCGACGTGGCGATCTGCATAGTCATTAATCACGCAACCTGCCGCACGCATCATATACACACCGAGCACAAAGACCGCTAAAGTTGATAGTGGCGGTAGACCCTCCGCCGCTAAAAACAAAGCCCATAGAGTGGGCCATAACAGCAGTAAGGTGCCAATAGGTCGGTCTAAACGTGCTAACTGTCCAAAGGCCGCCAGTTTTGCGCTCATGCCGGGATCTCCTTTCCATACACAGGTGAGTCTGGCAAAAACAGCTCCGCCACTAACATTGGCCGATTGTGAAGCCAAAGGCGAGAGCGACGCGCATGTAACTGATGCGATAGACACGCCACATTGGCGGTTTCAATCGCATCGCGGCGAGAGGCGCGCTGTTTAAATACATGTTGACCCAATGGCTCGGTGCCCAACGCGTGCAAGTGTCCTCCTTGCCCTTCTAAGGTGGAAGCGGGCATCAGGGTGCGTGCGCACAGCCAAGGACGCCCATCCCCTTTTAATACCACTTCGCGCACCACACAAGCCTCTTGGCCAATCAGCGCGATTTCGCCGTCGGTCAGTTTATCTGGGGTTAATTGATAAACAGCAATCACATCCACATCAAAATCATGACAGTGGCGCTTTAGCCTCGCTGTCATCGAGTGCGATTCGAGTAACCAACTGCCCTCTGCGGTGCGCTTTAGCGCCGCAATATCTGGTCGCTCCCAGCGTGCCATTTGCAGCGCTTCTAAATAGGTATGATTTAATTCCGACATTGTTTCCTGTGCCACATCGCGCAAAATTCGCCTGTCCTTACCGCTAAGGGGTGGACAATGTTGCTATACTCGGCTGGTAATTGTATCAGGCTGGCTGCGTTTGGAGAATGCGCTCGGCCTACCCTTATCACACCATGAACGGAATAACTGGGTCACTATGAGTAAAAAGCAACCCCTATTAATGGTCGTACTGAGCGTGTTGTTCTGGCTTAGTGCCGCCGTCCATGCACAAGAAGAGGGTGAGCGTAACCCTAAATACAGTTACTTTTCTTTGGAGCCTGAGATCACCACCAACTATGTGACCGAAGGTCGCCGGCTCGGCTTTATCAAGATAAAAGTGGAGTTGATGGTCGATAACCCCAAGCTCGTCAGTGAGCTTGAGTATCACTCTCCCCTGATCCGCGATGTGATTATTGAAACCTTGAACCAGCAAACCGCTACCCAGATAAAATCTTTGTCTGGCCGGGAAACGATTAGGAAAAAGTGTTTAGAGAAGGTCAATGAGCTCTTACTCGCCGAAACCAATCGCCGCATGCTCACCGACCTATTATTCACTAAATACTTATACCAATGACTCGGCGGTGACGTCAGCGACCCATCCAGGGTGGCTGATCACCTCAAGATGGMTCCCCTGCGCGCTTAGCATGTCGCGGATCTGTGCCGGTGGCGTCGCGTCAGTAAAGACCATATCAAGCTGGGTGATATTTCCCAGATTCACCATGGCATTACGGCCGAATTTGGTATGGTCTGCCGCTAACATCACACAACGACTATTATCAAGAATGGCTTTTTTGACCCGCACTTCATGGTAGTCAAAGTCGAGCAGTGAGCCATCATCGTCAATGCCACTGATACCAAGAATGCCAAAGTCGAGCCGAAACTGAGAGACAAAGTCGAGTGTGGCTTCACCCACAATCCCGCCATCACGGTTACGTACTTCGCCGCCCGCAATAATCACCGTAAAATCCTGCTTTGGCATCAGGATCGCGGCGGCATTCAAGTTGTTGGTCACTACCCGTAAGTTTTGGTGATCTAACAACGCCCGTGCCACGGCTTCAGGTGTGGTGCCAATATCGATAAACAAGGTGGCACCATCGGGAATGTGTTGAACAAGCGCTTGGGCGATGGTGTCTTTTTCGTGCTGCTGAAGCACTTTACGGGTGGCATACGCGGTATTTTCAGAGCTGGACGGCACCGTTGCGCCCCCATGATGGCGACGAATATGGTTCTCTGCCGCCAATTCATTAAGATCGCGTCGAATGGTTTGCGGGCTGACATTGAAGCGCTCAACCAAGTCTTCCGTGCTCACGTATCCTTGTGACTTAACCAGATCAATGATTTGCTGATGACGTTTGTTTTGCTTCACTGCTTCTCCCCTTACAAAAAAGCCCCCGCGAACACGAGGGCTTCCTAGTTTACGCCTAGCCACTAGGCGATGCCAAGACAGATCATTTAGGCAGCGTGCACAGCTGTGTCACGGCGCACACGATGCTCCCCAACCCAGGCTAAGCACAAGAAGAAGATGGCCAACCCACACCCGCCGGTGAGCAGCATAAAGCCACCGTCCCAGCCAAAGTGGTCGACGGTATAGCCAAGCGCGATATTCGCGACAACCGCGCCACCCAGATAGCCGAATAAACCGGTCAGGCCGGCCGCAGTGCCCGCCGCTTTTTTCGGTGCCAGCTCCAAGGCATACAGACCAATCAGCATCACCGGCCCGTAAATCAAGAAACCAATCGCCACCAGTGCGACCATGTCGATGCCCGGATTGCCAGCTGGGTTAAACCAGTATACCAACACTGCCACGGTCACCAGCACCATAAACAACACACCGGCTGGCGCCCGTGCCCCTTTGAAGAATTTATCAGACATCCAGCCACATAATAAGGTGCCTGGGATCCCCGCCCATTCATAGAGGAAGTAGGCCCATGAGGATTTATCCACGGTAAAGCCTTTGGCTTCATCAAGATAAACCGGTGCCCAATCGAGTACGCCATAACGAATCAAATAGACAAAGGCGTTAGCAATCGCGATGTACCACAGCAGACGGTTTTTCATCACGTAGGTGACGAAAATGTCTTTGGCGGTCATCTCTTTCTCGAACGCGTCCTCGTCATAGTTTTCTGGGTAATCGTCTTTATACTCCTCAATCGGTGGCAAGCCACACGACTGTGGCGTGTCACGTAGGGTTAACCAGATAAACACAGCGACCAATGCGGCAAAAAATGCGGGCACATAAAAAGACGCACGCCAGTCATCATTGAACAGCCACAAGCCGAGCAAGAATAGCGGCCCAATCAAGCCACCCCCGACGTTGTGCGCCACGTTCCAAACCGACACCAGCTCACCACGCTCTTTCCGTGACCACCAGTGCACCATGGTGCGCCCACAGGCAGGCCAGCCCATGCCTTGTACCCAGCCATTAATAAACAGCAAGACAAACATGATGGCAATGCTGCTGGTTGTCCAAGGAAGGAAACCAAAACTGAACATCACCAACGATGACATTAACAGCCCAGCACTGAGGAAATAACGTGGGTTTGAGCGGTCAGAGACACTGCCCATTAAGAATTTTGATAAGCCGTAAGCGATGGACACAGCGGCGAGCGCCACCCCCAAATCACCACGACTAAAGCCATACTCATCAATCAAATACGGCATGGCCAAGCTAAAGTTTTTACGCACGAGATAATAACCGGCGTAGCCGATAAAAATCCCAATAAACAATTGCCAACGCAGTCGAGTGTAGGTGTCACCGATCTGCGCTTGGGGCAATCTTTGCCGGTGAGCAGCCGGACGGAAGATTCCAAACATGAGAGGGTCCTCAGTAAGATGTACGCGATGGATTTATAAAAGGATAAAAATCAAAGAAGTGAGCAATAAATTTTCGTATTCGCTCAACAGGTAGAATAATCACTCAAATTGAAAACAAAAACCGTGAAAGCGAACATAAAAACATAGATCTGACGCAATAAAATTGCGCTTACGAACAAAAAAAGAGCAGATACCTGCTCTTTTTTCTATCAACGGCGGATAAACCCACCACGTGTAGACCCCTTTCAGCCCGTTGAATGGCGTTTTGCATCCCAAAGCGCCAGCAAACAGCCGATGATCAAACCAAATAAATGCGCCATATTGGCAATGTTCATGCCCATCGGCTGGAAAAAGCCAATCACCAGCCATGCCAGCATAAAGACAACATACGGCTTTTCTACCGTGAGACCACGCGATGGCGCCAGCCAAGTCATCCACCATAAATAGCCTAACAGCGCGTAAACCACGCCCGAGAGACCACCAAAGTAAGGCCCTTCCAACCAATACTGGCCGAGTCCCGAGAAAAGCGCGGCGAATAAAAAGATTTGAACCAGCTTACTGCTGCTGCCGAGGCGCTCGATGCGACCACCAAGCACCCACCACCAGAGTAAGTTGAAAATAATATGCAACGCGGAAAAATGCAGCAGTGCATGGCTGAATAGACGCCACAGCTGCCAGCGCTGTTCACTGTCTGCCGGAAACAGCAAGCTGCGCACCACGACCTCAAACCCACCGAGCGTCATAAGTGCAAACAACACCACGCTGGCACTCATAACCATTAGAGTGACCGGGCCAGATTTATCTTTAACGGTTTGCCACAATCCGGCTGACGGATAATGAAAACGGGCATGACGGGTTTCGGCGACTTGCCAAGATGCCGCTTGATAACGACTGTGCATGGGATCAGCGATAAATCGTTCCAGCTCGCTATCCACCCACGCCTTATCATCATCGTTGACTAACCAAATCGCCACTTGTGCGTYTGGCTCGGGGGCAAGCTCAAGACTGACCCGATGCGCCGCCGCATAATCGACAAACGCCTGTGCCAAGCGTGCATTTGGCAGTACCGCGAGTTTTTGCATGACGTGTCCTATTGATGATCACTATTTAAGATCGATACCCGACGCGGTCGGCAGCGCTTGGCGCTGCCAAGCCTCAAAGCCACCATCGACACTGTATACCGCATCAAAGCCTTGATTGATCAAATACTGTGCCGCGCCTTGGCTGCTGATCCCGTGATAACACATCACCAGCACCGGCTGATCAAAGTCGACCTGATCCATAAACGAGACCAAGGTATCGTTAGTCAGGTGGTACGCATCTTGAGGGTGAGCAACCTGAAATGTTTGCGGATCGCGAATATCCACTAATACTGCATTTTGCTGATCATCACGCAGCATTTCCCACGCATCGGTCACAGAGATGTGTGCAAACTGATCCATACCTTTTACCTCTTCACTCACAAAGTTATTCCCAACTGACGTCACACGGCGATAACGTGCTCCTCACGGTGAACCTGCATTGTACCTGAGTTTGCGCGCACACGTCTGCGTCACCAAACCAGCAACGTGCGTTTTTTGATCGACTGTGGAAAAAGGTGTGGATTGCGTTGATAAGCGATGATCCTTGATTAGGATCCACTAGATGTAGTAAGGATCCAGGATAAGCTGTGAATAACTTTTTAATATCACGGTTTTCATCTATTCGATAGACATAAAAAAACCGGCCTAGTGGCCGGTTCATCTTCGATTGACTGCGCGCTTACAGCGCATCACCCATTGCTTGCTTCAGTTTTTTCATCGCGTTCTTCTCAAGTTGACGAATACGCTCCGCCGACACTTGATAATGATCCGCGAGATCTTGCAATGTGGCCTTATCATCGTCTAACCAACGCGAGCGAACAATATGTTGGCTGCGCTCGTCCAGTGCCGAGAGTGCGCTGGCCAAGCGGCGATTGGCGTGCGATTCCCAGTTCTCCGCCTCTAGCGACGCGGCAATATCGGAGGTTTTGTCCTCCAGATAATAGACAGGGGCCATTGGACCGTTTTCGCGCTCATCGTCGGCATTCGCCGGCGCTTCAAAGGTCGCATCTTGTGCGGCCAACCGCGCTTCCATTTCGCGCACCTCAGACGCTTCCACGCCGAGTTGCTCTGCGACCATATTCACTTCGTCGTTATTAAACCAACCCAAGCGCTTTTTGTTTTTACGCAAGTTAAAGAAAAGCTTACGCTGCGCTTTGGTGGTTGCCACTTTAACGATACGCCAGTTACGCAATACGTACTCGTGAATTTCAGCTTTGATCCAATGGACAGCAAAGGACACGAGGCGCACGCCAACCTCTGGGTTGAAACGCTTCACCGCCTTCATCAAGCCAATGTTGCCTTCTTGTACCAAGTCTGCCATCGGGAGACCGTATCCGGTGTATCCACGGGCGATATGAACAACAAAACGCAAGTGAGATAAGATCAGCGACTTCGCCGCCTCCAGATCACCATGATAATGGAGACGCTCGGCCAGCGAATGCTCCTCTTCAGCGCTGAGCATAGGGTGGCTGTTTACCGCTTGCAGATAACCGTCGATGTTATCTTGAACAATCGGTGCCAATGCGTTCATCTCTTTTGTCATTCAAACCTCGTTTCCGAATCGTCGAAGACCGAATTGCTGATTAAGCATGCAAAAATATACCCAAGCAGGGGCAAACTGCAAGCCTTTATCTGTGTGTTGTGGGTCTATGACCATATTCACCCTACACAGGTTCAATTTCTTTTAAATGTCGGCGCGTCGCCAGCAGCGCCGCCAACACCCCAAGTAAGATGGAGCCCATTAACAATAGCAAAGATTCATCCCAATTGAGTCCGCTAAGGGTAAAGGGACTGTCATAAAGCTGTGCAAATTGCCGCACCGCCCCATCCATTAACCAGGTGTTTAAGCCGGTGAGTAACCACGCGACGATCGCCGCCAGTCCGCCCAACCATGCGCCCATATAAAGATAAGGCCGTAAGATAAAACGATCGGTCGCTCCGACCATTTTCATCACTTGGATCCGTGCACGATGATGGAGTACCTGCAACCGCAAGGTATTCCCCACGAGTAGCACGACAGCTGCCAACATCAACCCRGAAAAAAGCCAGGCAAGCGTAATGGCCAGCGTTTTGATCGCGTCCAACCGTGCTAGCCAATCCGTATCTAACCGCACTTCGTCGACTTCAGCCAGTGCCGAAAGTTTGTCGGACAAAGCTTCAACACGGGCGGTCAAAGAGATGGCGTCTTCTCCGTCTGCACGGGTCACGTCAGGTACCACCACCAAAACAGCAGGCAAAGGATTATTATCTAACAAGCTCACCGCTTGATTAAAGCCTCGCTGCTGTTTGAGCGACGCCATCCCTTGGTCGGGCGAGATGTACTCAATGCTATCAATGGCGGGCCAACCCCCCAGCTGCTTCGCCAGTGCTTCACCTTGCTGCGACGATTGCTCGGGGGTTAAAAACACATTGAGCTCAGCAGGGCTATGCCACTGCGCGCTCACTGCCACCACATTCTTGGCCAATAAGTAGAAGGTCGCGGGTAAGGAAAGTGCAACCGCTAACACCATCAAGGTGAGTAGATTCCCCATCGGGCGTTGAAACAGATCCCGCCAGGCCGTCGAGGCATGACGCTTTTGCGTCTGCATAAAAGATTCAGCCATGACTGACCTCCGCCAAACTGCCTTGCTGAAGGTCAAAGCGCCTAAGATGACGATATTGCTCCAGCAAGCTAGTGTCATGGGTTGCCATGAGAATGGTCACGCCTACTTGGTTGAACAGGCGAAAAAGCTCCATGATTTGCGCTGATAACGCGGCATCGAGATTCCCCGTTGGCTCGTCCGCCAACAGGACTTGCGGGCGATTGACCACCGCCCGGGCAATCCCAACGCGCTGCTGTTCGCCCCCTGATAGCTGAATCGGGAAACAACGCGCTTTATCCAACAGCCCCACTTTATCCAACGCCGCTGACACACGTTTTTTGATTTCACCTTCTGGCTGCTGCTCAATACGCAACGGCAACGCCACATTCTCGTAGACAGTCGCGTCCATCAGCAGGTTATGATCCTGAAAAATGATCCCTAAATGGCGACGCAAAAAGGGGATATCTTGGCGCGGAATGCGGGAAATATCATGGCCATTGAAGTAAATCTGCCCATCGCTGGGGCGTTCAATGGCGCAGATCAGTTTCAGCAGCGTGCTCTTTCCGGCACCAGAATGGCCGGTTAACAGCGCCATATCCCCTTTGGGAAGCTCAAAGCTGACTTTTTGCAGCGCCTGACGACCGCCCCGATAGGCTTTACTTACCTGCTGAAACTGAATCACGGTTATTCCTCCCGGCTAAAGAGCGCCTCGATAAAGTCGTTGGCGTTAAAGGTGCGTAAATCTTCAATGCCTTCACCGACACCAATATAGCGAATCGGAATATTAAATTGTTCTGCCACGGCAAAAATCACTCCGCCTTTGGCAGTACCGTCTAATTTTGTCAGCGTAATACCCGTTATCGGTGCAATCTCATTAAACAACTTGGCTTGGCTGATGGCGTTTTGCCCGGTGCCAGCATCCAGTGTCAGCATCACCTCGTGTGGGGCCCCCACATCCAGCTTTTGCATCACACGCACAATCTTACGCAGCTCTTCCATCAAATTGGCTTTGTTCTGCAAGCGCCCTGCCGTATCCGCAATCACCACATCGACGTTGCGCGCTTTGGCCGCTTCAATCGCGTCATACAGCACAGAGGCACTGTCGGCGCCCGTGTGTTGCGCGACCACAGGCACCTGGTTGCGCTCACCCCAGGCTTGCAGCTGTTCCACCGCCGCCGCACGGAAGGTGTCACCGGCAGCCAGCATCACCGACTTGCCTTGGTCTTGGAATTGGCGCGCCAATTTACCAATGGTGGTGGTTTTCCCCACGCCATTGACCCCGACCATTAAGATCACATACGGCTTTTGATCGGTCAGCACCAGCGGTTGCTCGACCTTTTCCAGCATGTTCGCCATTTCTTGTTTGAGGATGCCATATAAGGCTTCGCCATCTTTTAAATCGCGGCGACTGGCTTTATCGGTCAGGTTATCGATGATTTTGGTGGTCGCTTCCATCCCCACATCAGAGATAAGCAGCTGCTCTTCGAGCTCCTCAAACAAGTCATCATCGATTTTCTTACCGCTAAACAGGCCAAAGAACCCCGACCCTAAGTTGGTTTTGGTTTTTTGTAAGCCACGTTTTAAGCGGGTAAAGAAGCCTTCGCGTTGCGGTTTTTCACGCTCGCGAACCGCAGCTGGCTCTGGCTCTGGCTCTGGCTCTGGCTCTGGCTCTGGCTCTGGCTYTSGCTATCAGATGCAAGGGTTTCTTGCGATTGTTGCGGGCTCGCCTCATCAATCGGTGTTTCTACCGATGTGGTTGACTCTGCCGTCTCTTCCGCCCCGTCTGACGCAGTCGTTGGCGACGCTTGTTCTGGTTCAGGCTGTGTCTGGTCTTTTTTCCGACCCAAACCCAACCATGACATAAATCCACGTTTCTTTTTTTCTGCCATTGGCAAATCCTAAAGCATGCTTGATACAATCAGCGACTCAATACCGAATCGACATAGTCTATCACCTTCTTTACGGTCAAAAAATCTATGGTTAAACGCGCCAACCGCAAATCTTCATCGGCTCACGCCTCTCGGGGAGCTGGGTCTGTTCGTATTATTGCTGGCCGCTGGCGTGGCCGTAAGCTTGTGGTGCAAGATGCGCAAGGGTTACGCCCGACGACCGACCGGGTAAAAGAAACCGTGTTTAATTGGCTGGCACCCTATTTACCGGGGGCACGCTGTCTGGATGTGTTTGCTGGCAGTGGCGGATTGGGCTTTGAGTCCCTCTCTCGCGGCGCCGCTTGGACGCAGTTTTGCGAAAAAAACCCCGCGGCAGCCAAGCAACTGCGAGATAACCTCGCGCAGCTTGGCGCAGAGAATGCGCAAGTAGACAGCACCGATGCCCTAGCGCTTCTCGCGACCCCGCCGAAAAACGGCCCATTCGATGTGGTCTTCGTCGATCCCCCGTTTCATCAAGGGTTGCTTAACGACACCTTGGCTGCGCTAGAAAACAACGGATGGCTCGCACCTGGGGCATGTATTTACGTTGAAGCGGAGAGTGAGCTGGATGACTATCACGTCCCAGGAAGCTGGCACTGCCACCGTGAAAAGCGTGCTGGACAAGTCAACTTCCGTCTCTATTTCAACGACAAGGCATAAGAGAAACGCAATGAAAGGATTAATTTTACTCGCCAAAGCCGCCATCGCCTTTGTGTGGCTCGTATTGATTGCCAATATTGTCCATCCGTTTCCGGGTGTGGCCGCCATGGCACTTTATATTATGACGGGTTTTTTGCTGGTCATGCACGGGCTACAAATGCTGATTTTTTTGGGGGCGTTTGGCGATAAAATTGCCATGAGCCGCTGGGAAAAGTGGTCAATCCTAATTTTTGGGATTTTTGCGCTGCTCGATATTCGCCGCAAGCATATGATGTAGCCCTCACTCACGACTATGCTGGCATTGCCAGCATAGTTCAAAACTGCCGGCGTTCTCTTCCCCACAGTGCTCGCATACCCAGTGCGTCTCGCTTTGCGCTTCATACGCCTGCAGTAATTGTCTTGCTTGAGCGACGTTTTCTGGGGCAACCCATAAGGTCACACCTTGCACATCGGCGGGTAACTCGCCCACTGCTGCACTTAACGCTTCGCCTTTCAATACACAATCAATGTGGTGGCTGGCTAACAGGCCTTTTAGGCTATGGGCCTCCAGTGTATTCATCGCTTGATAGACTTTTTCCATCCTCACCCTCCTTGAGCGATCACCACCGAGGCACTGATCAGTGCTTGCGCGAAAAAGTAACTCGACATCACCATCGCTTGTGCAGGGCGAAATTCACCTTTAAAGCGGACAAACGCCAGCACCGTATCTGACACCATAAAACAGATAGCGCCAGCCAGTGCGAGCGCCGCCGCGGGCGAGTGGGTATTCAGCCAATATTCACCCGCCGCCCAGACCATCTGGGTGATCACGGCAATATACACGGCCACAGGCAGCGCGAGCTGGCCTAAGTTTGGGAGCAGTAAAAGAAAGACGATAATGCCCAGTCCCGATAGCATAGCGGGCAACCACCACACCATATGGCCATCAAACTGTGCCCAAAACGCGAAGATATAGACAAGATGGGCGAGCAAAAAGCTGGTTAACCCCTGCACAAATCTGTCTTTAGGGAGCATTAAAAAGACATCACCCACCACGGAAAACAACAACGCGACGAACACCCATTGCGCATAATGAGAGGCGCTAATGTGAGTGCCCACTATCGCCATTAGCATCGCAATAGTCAGCGGTTTAAACAGATAAAACTGCCAACGCGGGCCCCGGTAGGCTGCGGAGATATGCAGCAGTCCAGAACAACAGACAGCGAACCAGCTCCACATGAGTATCATTCCTTTCAAGACAAGGACGCCAAGTCTAGGCAGGCTGGCGGAGATGTCCAGCGTCCCTTGATGAGAACAAGATCCAGTTTAAAAAAATCGTAACGTTAACCGTGAGGTGACAACCGATCATTATGGTTAGCTAACCACTCCACTGCGGCCACACTTGCGCGTAAAAACCAATTGCCCCCGCGGTAAACAGCAGGATAAGCCCCGCGGCAAGCCGCCAAATCAATCGGTTGCTTCGCGGCACTAATTCTGACTCACAATATTTGCTCACCGATATAAATTCACGTATATCGTCCACTTCGTAACCCTCTTCATGAACGACCTTATTACGAATCGTCGCCACAAAGCGCAATTTCTTGATCACCTCATGCGGCAGCCGTTTTTGGCTACTGTCGATAAGCTGATGGAGCCCTTTCCCTTCGGCGTGATAGTGCTCACGCAGCAAGCTTTCTAGGCGCTTACTGTGCTTAATCACCACTGCGACGTCATCCATGGTCTCTCTCCTTACCGGCCCCCACCTTATAAGTATGGTGGTTTTTATACCATTTAGGGGCATCAGGCTTCATGATTGCGATCTGATCCTGTCATCCTATATTCAATCAGTTATGACCGCCCTTGTCGTCAAAAGTGTCATCATTTATGGCACCAACCACGCGGTGGCGCGATAACGCTGGAGTACAGCAGTGGTCAACGCCGCCCCCGCAAAGGCATACAGCGTCAGTAAGGGGATCCAAACCAGTGCGGGCGATAAGGTGGGCCAATAAGCACGCACGGGCCAGAGAAACACCGGGTGAATCAGGTAGATCCCGAGACTATAACGACTTAAGGTCGCCAACCACGATGGGGTTGCTTTCCCCGCTCGCCATTGCCTCACCGCCAGAAACAGAGCAGCACTGATCAGTACCGTATTAACCGTGGTATACGACAGCCACCCCTCGGTAATATATTGTTGATGCGTAACACTGGTGGTCAACACGTGATACTCGGTCATCCCCAATGCCAACAGGCCCAGCCCCCACCACAGTGACAACGCACGTGGCGCTTGGTGCAGCCAATAGCCGAGCCATAAGTAACCGCCGTACAGGATAAAATCATTCCGCCACCAGCCATGCGCGCCGGTTAAATACCAAGCGGTGACGCCTATCCACGCCATGCCAACCAACGCCACTGACCATGGCGGTAAGCGTGGCACTAACGGACGCAGCAAGGGCACCCAAAGTAGCAGCGGAATGTAATAGTAAAAAAAACCGAGGTGATAATAGGTTTCATGATCAGGCGCCGCCTCGAGTGTTTGAACGACGGTCTGCCACGAAAAACCATCCGGCGTCAGTCCAGACAGGCACGCAAAAGCCAACGACCACACCAAAAAGGGCACCACCACCTTAACCACGCGGCGGCGGATAAAATGGCGCAAACTGAAAGGGCGCGTCGACGAGAGCAACAGTAAGCCGGAAATCATGATAAAAATCGGCACTGCCCAGCGACTCGCACTGTTTAGCCCCACCGCGACGGTCCAATCACTCAGCGCGATATCACCGATTTGAAACCGATACGGGCCGAGTACATGAATCGCCACCACGAAAAAAGCGGCGAGGACACGCAATATGTCGAGGTAATCAATATGTGTCTGTGTTTTAGTCTGTTGCATTTGTTAACACTTTTAACCCGTTACCGGTTCGAGCACCCATCCATCATACGCCAACTTCCCGTCAAATGATGTCCGTTAAAGTCATTATCCAGTCAAATATGTTGTTTTTTAAGTTAATTAGCAGCACACAGATCGCGTTTTAACCTTAATAACTAGCTTTTAATCTTGCTATTTAAGTTAAAAAACAATTAACATTCGGCCTCCTTTTCCCATAGACGGGAAATGCAGTACAACCAAGGAGACCAATCCCATGCACTCAAGTACCACTGAGCAACAAGGTGGGCCGCACAAGCGCACACTGTTTACGCGCTTTCTCGATACCGTCGAGTGGCTCGGTAACCTGCTCCCTCATCCAGTGACTTTATTCGCGATTTTCTGTGTCGCTATCCTGCTCGCCTCGGGTATTGCTGGCTACTTTGATGTGTCTGTCGCCGACCCCCGCCCAGAGGGTGCCAAAGGGCGCGCGGCCGATGGCATGATTTATGTGCAAAGCCTGCTCAACGCCGAAGGCTTGCAAATGATCGTCACCAATTTGGTGAAAAACTTTACCGGCTTTGCCCCACTCGGCACCGTGCTGGTCGCCATGCTCGGTGTGTCAGTCGCAGAGCACTCCGGGCTGCTGTCCGCTTCGATGCGCGGTCTGGTAATGGGCGCGTCGCGTCGCACCGTGACCTTTACCATCGTGTTCGCCGGTATTATCTCGAATACGGCTTCAGAGCTTGGTTATGTGGTGTTAATCCCGCTTGCGGCGATGATTTTCCACTCATTAGGCCGCCATCCATTAGCCGGGCTTGCCGCCGCGTTTGCGGGTGTATCCGGCGGCTATTCAGCCAATTTATTGTTGGGAACTGTCGACCCTTTGCTCTCAGGGATCACCGAGTCAGCCGCGCAGATGATTGACCCGGATTACAGCGTTGGGCCTGAAATGAACTGGTACTTTATGTTCATTTCTACCTTCTTCATTGCCATTGTGGGCGCGTGGATCACCGATAAGATTGTCGAGCCTAAGCTGGGACAGTATGACCACGACCAAGCCTCTGAAGATGTCGCCGCCGCCTCCGCGAGCAAGCTGAATGATGACGAGAAACGCGGTCTTCGCAATGCCGGGATTGCGGTGCTGATTGTCAGCGGTATTTTAGCGCTTACCATCGTCCCTGAGTGGGGACCACTGCGTCACCCCGAGACCAATGAAGTGGCAGGCTCGCCGTTTTTGAAAGGCATTGTGGCCTTTATCATGGTGTTCTTTGCCGTCCCAGGTATCGTGTTTGGCCGCACCGTCGGCACCATCAATAACGATCGCGACGTGATTGATTCGATGTCTAAGTCGATGAGCGCCATGGGCATGTATATCGTGCTGGTGTTCTTCGCCGCGCAATTTGTGGCCTTCTTTAAATGGACTAATTTTGGCCAAGTGATTGCCGTCGGCGGTGCTGACTTCTTGCAAACCATCGGTTTAACAGGGCCAGCGTTGTTCTTTGCCTTCATCTTGATGTGTGGCCTGATTAACCTCTCGGTCGGCTCAGCATCCGCGCAGTGGGCGATCACTGCCCCGATCTTTGTGCCGATGTTAATGCTGGTCGGGTATGCCCCAGAGACGATTCAATCGGCCTATCGAATTGGCGATTCAGTGACCAACATCATTACCCCGATGATGAGTTACTTCGGGCTGATTTTGGCGGTGGCGTGTCGCTATGTGAAAAATCTGGGGATTGGTACCTTGATTGCCACCATGTTGCCTTATTCGATGATCTTTATGGTTGGATGGAGCATCCTATTCTACGTATGGGTGTTCGTGCTCGGTCTACCCGTTGGCCCTGGCGCAGAAACCTACTACAACTTCAACCAGTAACTTATCGTTATTCGGTGTTAAGGCAAGCGCTCGCGCTTGCCTTTTCTTTTTGCCGCGGCGCTTTTCCCACAAGTGTCATTTTCATCCATCCCTCAAGACGGTTATAGTAAGTCTATCTCAGTGATGGTAAACCAAGATGACAGATCTCGCCGACAGTCAGGATCAGCCGGCTTTTGATGCGCACTCTCTCGCCCGTGAAGCAGTGCTGAGCGATGCATTTAAACACCAGATAACACCTTTTTGGCAACAGCGTGAACAAGGCTACTTCCACGGTGAGGGCGGGTTGCGTTTGCACTGGTGCAGCTTTACCCATCCGCAGAACACGCGGGCAGTCGTGGTGGTCAATGGCCGCATAGAAAGCGTGATGAAGTATCAAGAGATTTTTTATGACCTCTTTCAGATGGGCTATGACGTCTACAGCTTTGATCACCGCGGCCAAGGGTTGTCCGAGCGGCTCGTGATCAAACCGCGCGATCTGGGTCATGTCGAACGCTTTGACGACTATGTCACTGATCTAGCGACTTTTATGCAATTTATTGCCGCGCATCGGCAATACGACCAAACATTTATGCTCGCCCATTCCATGGGCGGAGCCATCGCCACACTCTATGCGCACCAATTTCCCCATGCCATAGACGGGCTTGCGATGACCGCACCCATGTTTGGCGTGCAAGTGAATCCTTGGCTTGGGCGTATCGCGCCTTGGCTATGCCGCTCGTTAGCGCGCTATCAGCATCCACCTCGCTTTGGGCCCGGCCAAGTGGGTTATCGCCATGTGCCGTTTGAGCAAAACCGCTTAACCCATTCACGCGCACGCTACGCCTGGTTTCGTCAGCTCTACATCAATCAGCCTCAGTTGCAAATCGGCGGGCCAAGTGCGCGCTGGATTGCCGAGGGCATGGGAGCGGCCCAGCACTGTTTAGCCATCGCCCCCCAATTGGCGACCCCGATACTTATTTGCCAAGCCGGCGGCGAACAGATTGTGTCTAATCCCGCCATGGCCGAGTTCCATTTTTTACGCCGGCAAGCCAATCAGCCGAGTCAATGGCAGTTTTTCCAAGGTGCGCGGCACGAAATCTTGTTTGAAACCGATACACATCGCCAAGCAGCATTCACGGCCATCGATGATTTTTTTCAAACTCAGTGCCAACGTTAAAAGCGGAAATCGAACAGTGAGAAGGTTCCCTTTTTCGCCGTCGTCAGTTGCAGTAGACTCAAACATACTGTGATTGTGATCGCCTAACTAATGAGGACATGATGTACAAACTCGTCGCTTCTGATCTCGATGGTACCCTGCTCACCCCAGAGCACAGTATCGCGCCCTATACCAAACAGGTGTTGGAACAACTGCATCAGCAAGGCATCCACTTTGTATTTGCCACCGGGCGTCATCATGTTGACGTGGCTAGCATTCGTGAGACCGTCGGCATTCCTGCATACATGATCACCTCCAATGGCGCACGCGTGCATGACAGCGATGACAATTTGGTATTCCAACACAATGTTGACCCTGAGATTGTTGCCAACCTCATCAATGAGGTGAAACAAGATCCGACCGTCACTATTCATCTGTATCGCGATAATGACTGGCTGCTGAGCAAAATGGATGAAGAGCTCGCCCGCTATCATAAAGACTCTGGCTTTAACGCCCAGGAGTTTGATGTCGACAACCCACCGGTCGATAACATCGCGAAGATTTTCTTTATTCGCCACGATCACGACCACTTACTCAAATACGAACACCAGTTTTTGTCCCAGTATGGCGAGAGCATCAGCGTGGCATTTTCGACGCCATTCTGCTTGGAAGTCATGGGTAATGGCGTGTCCAAAGGCGCGGCGTTAGAGGAAGTGGCACGTCGTCATCAGCTCAACTTGGCCGACTGTATTGCCTTTGGTGATGGCATGAACGATGTGGAAATGTTGCGCGCCGCTGGGCAAGGTTTGGTGATGGCTACCGCCCAAGCACGTGTCAAATCCACCCTCTCAGATAAAGCCATTATTGGTAGTCACGCTGATGAGGCGGTAGCGCGCTATTTGAAAGCGCACCTATTAGACTCACTTTTATAAGCGACCTGGCTCTCACCGTGAGCCAACAGGCGTCTGATAGCGATGCACTATTCCCCCGCCATCGCCAAGATTGCCTGCCATTGCGCTGTGGTAACCGGCATCACACTCAGCCGGTTACCTTTTTTCACCAACGGCATCTCAGCCAGTGCCGGGTTTTGCTTCATTTCAGCCAACTTAATCAGTGGCAGATGACGCTGATATGCCACATCCACCATAAACCAACGCGGTGTCTCAGGCGTGGCTTTCGGATCAAAGTAGCCGCTTTGTGGCTCAAACTGAGTATGATCGGGGTAACACGCGCGCACGACGGTGGCGATCCCCACCACACCCACGTGTTTGCACGAGGAGTGATAAATCAACACTTCATCGCCAACGCTTACCTCATCACGCAACATATTGCGTGCCTGGTAATTGCGCACGCCCTCCCAACATGAAACCTTTTGCTGCTTTAGTGTGTCTATCGAAAAGGTATCTGGCTCTGTTTTAAATAACCAATAACTCATGCTAGCTTGCTCTTAACCGGATGATGGCGGCAATCTTGCCCTGCCCGTAATCCAGGCGCAAGCCTCTCTTTTCGCTCAGTACAAGGAGTTTTTCGTGCCATCTTTTCGCCCTCTTATTATCGTGTCGGTCAGTATGCTGACCCTCGCAGCTTGCAGCAGCAGTCCTTCGGGCCCCGTAGAGCTTGGGCATCGTAGCGATAAAGTTGACACGGGTCTGGTTCATACGCCGCAGCCTTTTATGCAAACCGGCCAAATCTCTGTCAGTCCCGAAACAGCTAGCTTCACGCCGTGCGGCAGTCAAAAGCAATATTGGCTGGATTTAACCGCCGATCAACGCGCAACCTTATCCCAGCAGGCCGGGCCGGTATACAGTGAATTTGAGGGCTACTTTACGCCGGTGTCACGCCGCGGATACAGTGCTGATTACCCCGCCGCGGTGACCATGACACGCTTAAATATGCTCACCAGCGAACTAGAGGGATGCGCGCAACCGCGTAATACCTTGTTGGCGGAAGGACAGACCCCGACCACCTGGTCGGCGGCCGTCGGTCAAGGACACCTCGCTTGGGAAAGCGAGCAAGACTCACAAGAGCGCCCGCTCAGCGGACAAAGCATGAGCCAAGAGCAAGCACAATTCCGAGCCCAACAAGCCGCTTTAACGCTTAGCGCGCAAGGCTGCCAACAAAGCGCTAACACCCTCTATGGCTGGCAAGCACGTTTAAAAACAGCGAAAGGCACTTACCAAGGGTGTGCGATCTTGCCGTCAGTGGATACCAGTCAGCATTGGGCGGGCGAATACCAAGGTACCAGCCAGTCGCCCGGCCAACCGACACTGACCACACAACTGACCTTGCTGCCCGATCATAGCGCCATCACCAGCTACCACCCACAAGGGGAAGCGGTGACCAAAGAAACCGGGATTTGGCAGCCGATCGGGGACAATCAAGTGCAAGTGCTCACTACTCGCAGTGGTGAGCAAATGGTGGTGTCTGAGCGCATATATACACGTAACGGGTTTACCCTCACCGCCTCCGAGGAAACCTTTAATGGCAATACCTACTCATTAGGTCATGACGGCTTAACGCTGAGGCTCAAAGTCGGGGATGCCGTGAACGTATCAAACCAAACCGGCATTAAAGGCAGCGCCGAGAAAAACCCGCGCGTTGAGCAAGCACTCAAAGACTACCTCAGCGATAACGGCCAAACCGGCCCACTCACCTATCGCTGGCTCACCCACGATCTCAATCAAGACGGGCAGCCTGAGCTGTTGGTCTTGACCGACAGCTGTGGCAGTGGCGGCTGCACCTTATTGGTGTTTAAAGGCGACGCGCAAGGCTGGCAGTTTAATAGCCGCATGACACTGGTGCATGTGCCGCTTTTATTAGCACGCAACCAAAGCCAGGGTTGGCATGATCTAATCGTGCCGGTCGGTGGCGGTGGTGCGCCGGCAGGCCACCATGTGATGCGATTTGATGGGCAGCGTTATCCACTTAACCCCAGCACTGCGCCTCGCGCGCCCAAACCGGATGGCTCAGACACCGCCTTATTTGCCGATGGCATCTATGCCACCCAGCAAGGGGCGGTATTGGGAGAAGAATAACGTAGACGCGCGCGACCGTGGCACGTGAGCTCGCATTCCTTGTCGGACTTGCGCACAATAGCAACCTGACACCTTGAGGAGAGTCTGATGGCCCGTTCGCCCTGCCGCCAATGCGGTTTTACCTATCACTGTATCTGTCACTGCTATTGGCCGCTGGAAAGCCAATTGCAATGCGTGCTGGTGATGCACGAAAACGAAGCGGCGCGCCAATCCAACACCGGCAAACTGGTTAAAGCGGCGCTGCCCGACACGAAAATCGAAATTTGGCAACGCAAGCAACCACCGCAAGCCTTGCTCGACAGCTGGGCGCGCGGTGATGTGTCACCTTGGTTGTTGTTTCCCAGTGGTGATGCTATCCCGGCAGATAGGCTATTTGCTGACGCGGTTCGGTCTGTCTCTTGCGCGGATGGGTCAGTCTCTTGCGCGGAGGCGTTAGCCGCCACCAAAGCGCCTCGCGCGCCGTTACAGTTTGTGGTGCTGGATGCGACTTGGCAGCAGGCGCAAAAAATGCTCAATAAAAGCCCGTGGCTCCATCGTCTGCCGCGGGTCAGTTTGCCGTCGACTGCGGCCTCACAATATACACTCAGGCGCAACCAACCACCGGGACACTTGTGTACCAGTGAAGCGGTGAGTGCATTACTACGAAGCCAAGGCGACGTGAACGCCGCCACGCAGCTGGACCATTTTCTGGTCCACTTTATGAAGAGCTACGAGGCCGATCGCCACCATCACACCACACCGCTCGCCGCCCCAAAGATGCTGCCCCCAAAAGAATGAACAAAAAACGCCGAGCACAGCGCACTGCCATGCTCGGCGTTTAAGTCGTTTATGGGCTACAGCTTAAAGCGGCTGATCTCTTGCTCAAGGCTATGAGAAAGCTCGGATAACGTCGCGGCTTGACGCGCGGCTTCATCCGCTTCGGTCGATAGCTCATTGGACACATCGCGAATGCCCTCTGAGTTACGGGTGATCTCCGCAGTGACGCTCGATTGCTCTTCCGCTGCCGAGGCAATTTGGGTGGCCATATCGCTAATTTGGCTCACCGCCGCAACAATCTGGCTCAAGCTTTCGTTCGCCGCGCTGGCATCGTCCACACTGGCATGCGCACGTTGCTGGCTATCTTGCATCATGGTCACCGCGCGACCGGTTGCCTGCTGCAAGGTATCAATCATCTGCTGAATTTCGGTGGTTGAAGCATGAGTACGCTGGCTCAATATCCGTACCTCATCAGCCACTACCGCAAAACCACGGCCATGCTCACCGGCGCGTGCTGCTTCAATCGCGGCATTCAACGCCAGCAGATTGGTTTGCTCGGCCACTTCTTGAATGGTCGACAAGATGCTAGTTATGCTATGCGCATGCTGGTCGAGCTCACCAATCACACCGGTCGCCGCTTCCACTTCACGGGCAAGCTCGGTAATCGAGTGCTTACTTTGCTCCACTTGTTGGCCGCCATCGTTGGCGACGCTTTCGGTCTCTTGGGCGGTGCGCGCGGTGTTATCCGCATTGCCGGCAATATCTTGGGTCGCCGAGGCCATTTCATGGATAGCGGTCGCCACCATATTGATTTCATCTTGCTGATGACCAATCCGGGTAGAGCGCTCTTCGGCTTGTGCCGCGGTCAGCTCGGCCTGTTGCTTGAGCGAGCCAGACAGCTGGCGTAAATGCGACACCATGGTGTGCATGTTGCCGACAAAACGGTTGAAGTTATTGGCGAGCTTACCAATTTCATCATTGCTGTGTGGCTCAAGGCGCTGGGTTAAGTCCCCTTCACCGGAGGCAATTTCTTCTAGCGCGGCGGACACATTGAGCAAATCACGGAACAACACGTGCATCAACCACGTCACAGCACCGGCCACCAGCAAGGTGATAACGAGGGCTGTCAGTATAAGATCGAACAAGGCATCACCCTGGCTGGCGTATTCGGTGCGCTTATCCAGCTCAATCGCCAGCACCCAATCGGTGTTAGGAACCGAGGCAAAGTAAAACAGTTTATCAACGCCATCGACAGGCAATTCTACCAGCGATTGCTGTGCCAACGCCTGACGCACGCGGTTTTCATTCAGCTCAGGAGACAAGCTGCGATACGGTTTTAGCAGGCGCGCTTTGTCTTTGTGGGCGAGAAAAGTGCCATCAGCGCCTAACAGCATCGCGTTCGCATTTTTGCCCACGTTTAATTGGGTCACGTCACGGATCAGCTGGTCAATCAACACATCTGCGCCCACCACACCCATCAATTCACCATTGCGACGTACTGGCTCGGCCAAAGTCACCAACATCGCACCGGTAATCGCATCACTGTAAGCAGTGGTAATAATCGGGCTACCTTCGCTCACGGCTTGCTTGTACCACGGACGGACGCGAGGGTCATAATCATCGCGGTTGCGCTCAGGACGCGAACGATACATGGCGCCTTTTGGGGTGCCAAAGTAGATATCGTCAAACCCACCGGCCTCGCGCGCTTGCTGCAAATAACTCACACGATGGCTACTGCTGGTGTAATCGGTAAAGGCACTGGTGATATCAGCACGGATTTGCACCCAACCGCTGATCGATTCAGTCGCCGCATCGGCGATACCACTGACGCGGCTATAGATGCTCGACTGGGTTTGGGCTTGAATTTGGCTTACCGCAAGCCAGGTGAGAAAGGCGGCCATCAGCAATACAGCAGATAAGCATGCCCCAATTAATTTTTGTTTTAGTGATAACTGCATGGGAACGGCTCTCAAAGCAACGACAGGTTAATTCCAAACTCCCCGATAACCGAGGTAGCAATAGTGAACAGCCGTCACCCCGTCCCTAGGGTACCGCGAGCCCATCCAGCGCATCGCGGGTTCACAGCGCCGAATAATTTTTATCCGACATGGCAAGCGCGCTAATGTATCAATACTGAGAAAGGATTGCTATTTTTAAGTTAAAAAACAGTCAAGTAGGTATTATTTAGAACTAACGTTTGTGTTCGCACAATAACGCTTGTACAAAGCGGCCACATACAATCAGCCACTTACAGAACAAGACTGGTGGGGTTGCATTTTTAAAAGGTACGGTTCGCTTATGTGTATACCGACCCAGCCCAGCAGAACTTGGCCTCGATGCTGACGCTAATTACGGCAAATTTCACGCACTTTAATGCCATTCATATGATTATGAATTTAAGCGGACTCGTTTTGTTCACCAATGTGTTTAACCCTCGCACAAGTGAGCTAGCTTGGGTGTTAGCAGCATCCACTACCGTGATCGCAATTGGCGTTTACGTGACGCAATTAACTCACTTCTCTCACTAGAACGGACGTAATTATATTGTTGAGGACGCCTAAAAGACAGCTAATTAACTGTACAATCACTGTGTTATGATAACCTTTTTAAACACGTCGCTAACGACAGCAACACCCAACCGTTAACGACGTGTACCACGATACTTTTACCTTTGAGGCACACATGAAATACAAAATGATAATCTTGCTTGCCGCCTTATCATTGACGGCCTGCAAATCAACCTACGATGTAAACAGAGAAGCGGCGCTAGCGGCAAAGCCGATAACGAACGCAGTCGTACAAGATATTATTGATAACACCACCCCTATCAATATCGAAGAAGATCAATTTCAAGGGGAGCAAGAATATGTCGATCAGGCATTGTATTCAGCCGCTCGGCAAATTATCGACCTCCAAATGGAGCCACGATACCTCAGCTTAGAAGTCACGCTCACACCTGAAATGTATAACGGTGACTACAACGGATTTTCCATCGCGCTCGACAGTCAATGGTTGTTGGAAAAAGGCGCGATTGAAAAACCACTCGAAGATTTCGCAATTCTGTCCACCAATAACCTGTATAACAGTCACACGTCAGACGACATTTATTATTCAAAATACAACCGCCAGATCTTGCGCGGCATGGCCGTGGCGGCGATTGATACGCCCATTTCTGACCTATACGCCAAAACCAGAGGTATGCGCGGCGGTAAAAACCCGCTCACCGAGAAACAAGATAAGCTGACATGGCTAGATTTCATGGGTTTTACTGACGACGTTGAAAAGAATGTCTATTTGATGTCGAGCCTTATCACGCAGCACAATCGCTACGGGCGACACGTTGGTTTTTCGCACCACAAAGCGCGCCCTAAGTTCGATCCTGTTAAAAACGCACGAAAAAGCTATGCCGATACCAAACGCGCGGCAACGTTCATTAAAGCGGATGCAGAGCAAGCCCGTGAAATGATTGGCAACAAGTACTATTTTGTTTTCGTCCCAGGGGCAGCATTCGAGATCAAAACAACAGGCCAAAAAATCGTAATCGCACAAACAAAATATACCACGTTTACAGATGAAAACTTTCAGCCCATCAGGCTAAACGGCGGTAAGATAAAACCGTCTTATAGTTGGACTGGCAGAAACTACGAAGAAGATTTTACCGCTGAGCACACCAAGGCTTTCATCAAGGCCGATACGGGTGACGAACCCTTTTAAAGGGATGTCGAATATAGCTAAACAACATCGGTAAATTCACATAACACCATCGACGCTCCGACAAACCACCAAGCATCAACTTGGTGGTTTTTCTTGACCCCTCCGTCACACATACTGACCGGCGACCCAGCCGGAGCTCCAAGCCCATTGGAAGTTATAGCCGCCGAGCCAGCCGGTGACATCAAGCACTTCACCGATAAAATACAGGCCGGGGATATCTCGCGCTTCAAGGGTTTTCGAGGAAATTGCGTGGGTATCTACCCCACCAAGCGTCACTTCTGCGGTGCGGTAACCTTCAGTGCCGTTTGGGGCAATAGACCACTGGTGAAAATAGTGATGAAGCCTATCAAGCTGCTTGTCATCGAGCTGCTTGAGCGGTTTATCCGGCAAGCTATCGCGCGCAATCAAGACCTCGACCAAGCGTTTGGGGAATAGGCGAGACAGTGCGGTTTTTAAGGTTTGGTTGGGGTGCTTATCACGCATCGCCACCAGCACGTCTTTTAGCGACTCACTGGGGAGTAAATCGATGGTGACCGCTTCACCCGGCTGCCAAAACGAGGAGGTTTGCAAGACCGCCGGCCCTGATAAGCCGCGATGGGTAAAGAGCAGGTTCTCGCTAAAGCACACCCCAGACTCGGTGGTGATCGAACACGGCACCGACACCCCGGAAATATCGGCAAAGCGGGTTTTGTCTTCTTGGTGCAAGGTATACGGCACTAAGGCAGCGCGGGTGGGCAGTACCTTTAAACCAAATTGTTCGGCAAGCTGGTAACCAAAGGGCGTGGCACCGAGCTTGGGCATGGAAAGGCCGCCCGTGGCGACCACCAACGACTGGCAGCGCACCGACTCGCCATTGAGTTTAAGGCGAAAGCCGGCTTCTTCTTGTTCGATATCATGCACTTCGCAGCGATAGCGTTGACTGATGGTGGCTTGGTCGCATTCGGCCAAGAGCAGGTTAACGATATCTTTGGCGCTGTCATCACAAAATAACTGGCCATGGTCACGCTCGTGATAGGCCACACCATGGGTGGCCACCAGACCAATAAAGTCCCATTGGCTGTATTGCGCCAATGCGGATTTGACGAAGTGCGGGTTTTCACACAAGAAGTTATTGGCGGTGACATCATAGTTAGTGAAATTGCAGCGTCCGCCGCCCGAGATCAGGATCTTGCGGCCCGGCTTTTTGGCATGGTCCACCACCAAAACACGGCGACCACGTTGGCCAGCTTGTGCCGCACACATCAATCCGGCGGCACCGGCGCCAATCACAATTACATCATACTCAGTCACACGCTTACCTGTTTATTCTCTGCTCACCCTGTGGGAGCGGCATTGTAGCAGCCCGCACGTGAGCGGCAAGCGCGATTTAACGCGTCTGCGCGTCAGGCGGTGCCATCATGGCACCTGCGTTTTGCTCAATCATACTAGGGTCCATATGCAACGTACGGGTTGGGAAAGCAATATCCGCACCGTGCTGATGAATAATTTCAATCGCTTTTAATAACACGTCTTGTTTTACCTGATGGTAACGCTGCCAGTTGACCGTTTTGGTGAAGGTGTAAATAAAGAAATCAAGTGAATGCGGGCCAAAACTGTTGAAGTTCACAATCAAGGTTTGCCGCGTTTCAATATCTGAATGCGCTTCCAACATCGCATACACATCATCAATTACCGCACTGATTTTATCGGCGTCTTGATAACGCAGCCCAATGGTTTCGTAAATCCGACGGTTCAGCATCCGCGAGGGGTTTTCCACCACCACGTTACTGAATACCGAGTTGGGCACGTATAAAGGGCGCAAATCAAAGGTGCGAACCACTGTCATGCGAATACCAATTTTCTCCACCGTGCCCTCAATGTTGCGATCAGGGGAGCGCACCCAGTCGCCGACTTTAAATGGGCGATCAAAGTAGATCATCACCCCGCCGAAAAAGTTGGAAAGCAAATCTTTGGCGGCAAGACCGACAATTAAGCCCCCCACACCACCAACCGTGAGTAACCCGGAGACACTGACACCCAGGCTTTGTAGCAGCGTAATCACGCCAATGCAGACGGCGAGTGCGCGTAAGACGTTACCAATGGCGTTAATCGTGGTGTGATCACGGCGCCCTTCGTCAAATAACAGCTGCTCTCCACTGTTGACCAATCGGAGCAAAAACCAGATCAATAAGAACACGACCAGCAGCTCTCTGATCACGCTCACCCAGCTTAAATTCAAGTGACCTGCGGTATTATCAAGAAAAATTTCTAGAGCATGAAACGCAGGCCAGCCCCAGATTAAGAGGGAAAATGGCGTATCAATCGCGGGCCACAGCACATCATCCCAACGTGTTTGCGTGCGCTCTGCCAGTGCCTTTAAGCGCCCCATCAACACACGCCATAGCGCCCAGGCGACGGCTCCAAGCCCCATCAAAATGACAATATCTGAGATCCAGTCCCACGCGGCGGCTTGATAGAGTGATTGCCACCATTGGATTAGGCTTTGCATGCTTCCCTCACGATTACGGTGTCTAGGCGTTTATGCTTGTCAGACTAACAAAAAAAATGCTGACCTCGGTCAGCATTTTGTCGAAATTATTGGCGTCCGCTTACAAGCCCGCAAAAGCGACGAGAAAAAAGGTCGCGAGCAAGGCACCAGACAACGCAGCGTTAAGGATGAACAAGTGGCGTACTTTGTTGCATTTTCCCACGAATACTTCATCGTGATGATGCAGATACTCCTGACTACGAATGTACTGGTACAAGCGTTTTTGCCGAGAGATATCGCCTTGGGGTGAGAGTGAGAAAAAGTTGTTATCGCCACGACAGATTTGCTGATAAAGCAGCGGATTGGCGTCGCGTAACATCACTACCAGTGCACGCAATGAAGATAGGTAGCGCGCGAAATTGACTAGCATGACAGTAAATACCGCCATGATCAGGATATCACCGTTCATAGACCTCTCCCTCCGCTACGCCGGATAGCGCTCAGAGGGAGAGGTAAGTCGATTACTGCCCTGCTGAGCCGTCCATCACTGACGTAGACTCTTCAACTGCCATCGATGCCAAGTCTTTGTCGATAAAGAACAGCGCCTTGCCATCTTCGCCGACTAACTCGATCTTATCGAGTATGCCTTTAAACAGCTTCTCTTCTTCATGCTGCTCCGCTACATACCACTGCAAGAAGTTAAAAGTTGAATAATCTTGCGTGGTAAACGCAACGTGCGCCAAGCTGTTAATCTTTTCCGTAATCAAGCGCTCGTGCTGATAGGTTTCACGAAACACTTCGCCCAGTGATGCAAATTCGTGACGCGGTGCATCAATCGAACCCAAAATAGGCATTGCCCCTGTCTCACTGACGTAAGTAAAAAGGCGCTGCATATGCTGCATCTCTTCTTGTGCGTGCTTATGTAGGAATCGCGCGGCTCCTTCGAAGCCTTGATCCTCACACCAAGCGCTCATTTGTAAGTATAGATTTGATGAGAAAAACTCCAAATTGATCTGCTCATTGAGCCTGTCAACCATGGCAGGTGCTAGCATATAAAACATCCTCTTTATTTGGGGTTAGCTGCCATTCTGACCAGCAGCACGTTGGTTTTCAAGCGGATCACGCCGACTAACGGCATCGATACCGAGTCTTGTATCGAATTTATGACTCGTGTCATCGTCGAATTGTTGATCGGAATGCGATCACAGTGACTGTTTTTTATACGCAAGCTCGCTAAACTGCGATGACAGCCTCATAGAAAAAGGATAACCCTATGTCATATAAGCATATTTTGGTTGCTGTCGATTTGTCAGATGACAGTGAACGCCTGCTCAAGAAAGCCGATGTCTTAGCCTGTGCCCTCGACGCTCAGCTCTCTTTGGTACACATCGACGTCAATTACGCCGAGCTTTACACCGGGCTCATCGACATCAACTTGGTCGAATCGCGTAATCGTGTGATTGAAGAGGCGCAGCAAAAGCTGAATCAACTGGCCAGTGATGCGCAAAGCTCGGTGACACATACCTTGGTCAGCAGTGGCGATCTTGCCGAAGAAATCACGGAGTCGATTCAAAACATGGGCATTGATCTGGTCGTGGTCGGCCACCACCAAGACTTTTGGAGCTCGCTGCTGTCCTCCACCAAGCAATTACTCAATAAAACACCGGTCGATTTGTTAATGGTGCCTATCCGCGACTAGCTGCACCGCCTCTCTTACCTGTGAAGGCCCTGTGAAGGCGGTGATGCCGCCTWCTTGCTTTCATCATTGCTTTCTCTCTTATCCACACCAAGACGAACCGATTGCGTCCCCGCGATGAAACGGTACACTGCCTTTTTATTTACGATATCGAAGGAACCGAAGTCATGGGGTATCTTAGCGGCGTCACACTGCTGTGGGCCTTTTCATTTAGCCTGATTGGCGTGTATCTCGCCGGCCAAGTGGACAGTTATTTTTCTGTGTTGATGCGTATTGTATTGGCTGGATTGGTGTTTTTGCCCTTTTTACGCCCTCGCCAAGTAAAACCAGCGTTTGCCGCCAAGCTGATGCTGGTCGGCGCCTTTCAACTCGGTATTATGTACTGCTTTTTCTATCAGTCCTTTTTATTTTTGTCGGTGCCAGAGGTGCTGCTGTTTACCGTCTTTACCCCGCTTTACGTCACCTTGATTTACGATGCCTTAAAACGCCAGTTTAGCGCTTGGTATCTGCTCACGGCCGCGATGGCGGTGCTCGGTGCCGTGGTGATCCGCTATGCGACCGTCAACCCAGATTTTCTGGTCGGCTTTTTGGTGGTACAAGGGGCGAACCTTTGCTTTGCGATTGGCCAAGTCGGTTACAAGTACCTGCTTGAGAAAGAGCAAACTCAGCTGCCTCAACATGCAGTATTCGGCTGGTTCTATCTTGGCGCTTTAGTGGTGGGCGTGCTGGCTTTCGCCTTGCTCGGCAACAGTGACAAGCTACCCACGACACCCACCCAGTGGGGCGTATTAATTTATCYAGGCACCATCGCCTCAGGGCTGGGCTATTTCTTTTGGAATAAAGGCGCGACGCTGGTCAATGCGGGGGCGCTCGCGGTAATGAACAACGCTTTAATTCCAGCTGGGATTGTGGTCAATGTACTAATCTGGAACCGCGATGCGGATCTGCTGCCCTTACTCAGTGGCGGGGTACTGATTTTAGCCGCGCTGTGGTTTAACCAAACCTGGGTCAAGCGCCGCGTCGAGACCCAGCGGGGGGTCGTCGCCCAGCGGTAGGCCGCCCAGCGATAGCCCACTCCACAGTAGGCCGTCCCACGGTAGGCCGTCCCACGGTGGGCCGTCCCAAAGCCTCAGTGACCCGAATGCAAAACAGGCAGGGAAGTCCCTGCCTGTTTACTTTCCCGAGAGCGAATACTCACTCAGATAAAGGCAAACGCGTCTGAGTAGAGGTGATCACGGCTCACGCCCCGCTCTTTGCAGAACATGTCGCGTGCAACACCGGCCATTTCAAAACGGCCCGCGATGTAGATGTCATAAGCGCCGAGGCTAACAAAATCTTCCATCACCGCTTCTAACACATTGCCTACTTTGCCTCGCCATTCGCCTTCCGCCTGTTCAACCACAGGCATAAAGGTAATATTGCGATGCGATTCAGATAGTGCTTGCAGCTCGTCATGAGCGTAAAGCTGACACGGATTGCGTGCCCCCCAATAAATAAAGATTGGAGACTGTATTCCTTGATTAATACAGTGCTCGACCATGCTTCGAACATACGAAAAACCGGTCCCACCGGCAATCAACAGCAAGGGACGCTCACTCTCACGCAACCAGGCATCGCCGGCCGGTTCAGTGATTTCAAAGCTCGCTTCACCGCTTTCTAGCACGGCTTTGGCTTTTTCTACCACTTCCAAGGCAAACGGATTTTCGTCCGCCGCACCGACGTGTAGCTCGAGTTCGGCACCATCTTCACGACATGGGCTACTCGCCAGCGAAAACGGGCGTTTATCTTTTTCGCCCATTACTGCCATCACGTATTGTCCAGGCTGGTAGCTCACCGCCTGCTGTGGTTTCAGGACAATGCGGTAGGTGTGACATGCCAACGGCTCAACGGCTGTCACTTCACATAGTATCGACATTCTGTTCCTCTGTTCGTTTTGCTACAGCCGATGAGGTTATAAGAGGCGGCATCACTACCGCCTTGGCTGTGTTTTATCGTTAACGGTGAATGCTAGCGCATTCCAATAGGATTAGTCTAAGATCCCCAATTCGTCCCAAATCGCATCGACACGTGCGACGATCTCTGGGTCTTTCGCGATCGGTGTGCCCCACTCGCGATCGGTTTCTCCTTGCCATTTATTGGTGGCATCAAGGCCCATTTTCGAGCCCAGCCCCACCACAGGCGAGGCAAAGTCGAGTGAGTCGATAGGGGTGTTGTCTATCATCACAGTATCTCGCGACGGGTCCATACGCGTAGTGATCGCCCAAATCACGTCATTCCAATCACGCGCGTTGACGTCGTCGTCACACACTATCACAAACTTGGTGTACATGAACTGGCGCAAGAAGGACCACACTCCCATCATCACCCGCTTGGCGTGACCGGGGTATTGTTTTTTCATGGTCACCACCGCCATGCGGTACGAGCAACCCTCAGGCGGCAGATAGAAGTCGACAATCTCTGGGAACTGCTTTTGCAAAATCGGCACAAAGACTTCGTTCAGCGCCACGCCCAGTACCGCGGGCTCATCCGGTGGACGCCCCGTGTAAGTGCTATGATAAATCGGCTTTTTGCGCATGGTCAGATGCGTCACAGTGAACACATGGTGGCGCTCAACCTCATTATAATAGCCAGTATGGTCGCCATAAGGGCCTTCGTCCGCGTACTCATTGGGATCGATATAGCCTTCCATCACGATTTCCGCACTGGCCGGTACATCCAAGTCGTTGCTGATACACTTAGCCACTTCGGTTTTACTGCCCCGCAATAAGCCAGCAAATGCGTATTCCGACAAGGTATCCGGCACGGGCGTCACCGCGCCTAGAATGGTGGCAGGATCAGCGCCATAAGCCACGGTGACCGGAAAAGGCTCGTTGGGATGCGTTTGCATCCAATCATGCAAATCTAACGCGCCACCGCGATGAGCCAACCAGCGCATAATCAATTTGTTTTTGCCGATTTTTTGCTGGCGATAAATGCCGAGGTTTTGCCGCTTTTTATTGGGTCCGCGGGTAATCGTCAGCCCCCAGGTCAGCAAGGGGGCGACATCCCCGGGCCAGCAGCGCATCACCGGAATCTTATCCAGATCGACCTCATCGCCGCTCAGCACCACCTCTTGGCAACGCGGACGACGCACGGTTTTGGCCGGCATATTAAGCACTTGCCGAAATACGGGCAGTTTATCGAGGGCATCACGAAAGCCTTTGGGTGGCTCTGGCTCTTTGAGATACGCAAGCAATTTGCCCACGTCACGCAGCTCGAGCACGTCTTCTCGGCCCATGCCTAGGGCAACACGCTTGGGCGTACCAAATAGATTCGCCAGCACCGGAATGTCATAACCCACTGGGTTTTCGAATAACAGCGCCGGCCCGCCCGCTCGTAGGGTRCGGTCGCAAATCTCGGTCATCTCAAGATCGGGGTCAACCGGCTGGGTAATGCGTTTTAGCTCACCTTGCGCTTCAAGGTAGTCAATAAAATCGCGCAGATCGGAAAGTTTCATATCAGGCTCAAAGGGTTAATGGTCGCCTCTATGATACCAAGTTAAGCGGTATCCGGATCGGTAAAGGCTCGACATTAGCGCGACGACAACGCAGATGCAATGTGCTGCTGCCCAAGCGGCCCTAACTGATCTTGCAAGCTACTCAACCAATCACCTTTCCCCGCCTCCACCAGCAGCTGCGCCACTTGGTTGCCTTGTCGTAGCGACAGTTGTGTCTGCAGAAAATCGGCAACCGGCGCAGGCAGTGGCGATAAGTTGGCCAGCTGGCGAATCGCAGGTCCACGCAACGAGGGGTTATCGGCCGCCGCCATCATCTGCTGCAGTGCAAAGGGTTCTGTACCGCGCGCTCGCAGCGCGTGCAAGGCCGCGAGGCTATACGAGTCCGTGCCTCGACGCCATAACCTTTCATACAGCGCGGGACGCTCAGTGGCTTGCGCCAATGCGGCTAAAATCGCATTGTCTGGCATCCACATTAAGGTCGGATCATTTAGGTACTGATCGGCTAAATACGCTAAACCATCGTCGTCATAGTCGGCGATCATGGTTACCAAGGCATCACGACGTTGGCGATAATCGGGTTGGTCGGGGTGAACCCAATCAGCAATGACTAGCTGGCGATAGCTTAATAGCATGCCTAGCTCTTGGGTTAATTGCTGCTGACGATAGCGATTAAGCTGCTTGCGCGCCGCGGCGGCGTAGTGGAATGCGGGCGTGGTCACCCAATAGCCGTCTTGTTGGTGACGTAACAGAAAGTGTGGCTGCTGCTGACTTAAGGTCACGAGATACTCGCGCCACTTGTCGTTATCAAGCCGCAATGGTGAGGAGAGCAGCCGATACAAGGTTGCCTCACGCGTCAGAGGAGGAAGCTGGCGAATGTGTGACTCAAGCGCATTGATATCGCCCTTGGCTTGGAGGGTAAAGGCAGTACGCATCGCATCCGCCGTACTCGCTTTATCTAACACTTGCTCAATAAAAGGCTGCGCCACGATTTGCCCATCGGCCGCTGGCGCGTTGGATGCCAAAACAGTGGGGGAAACAAAGCCCACTATCCCCAGGCATATCCCGACTAGCTTGATGCGAAAACGTCTTGCCATCCGTTGCAATCCTATCTTCGGTGCCACGCGTCCTGCGCCACCTTTCCTTGGTGACAATGATTGTGCGAGTTCAGTATCAACTGGGCAATAAAAAAGCACTGCGAATGCGCAGTGCTTAACATTATTACGTCATCCGTTACGAGTTTTGCCGACGCATGGCATCAAAGAACTCGTTGTTGGTTTTGGACATCGCCAATTTACCAATCAAGAATTCCATGCCTTCCAGCTCACCCATTGGATGCACTATTTTGCGAAGAATCCACATTTTTTGTAGCTCATCGGGCTTGGTCAGTAACTCTTCACGGCGGGTACCAGAGCGGGTGAAATCAATGGCAGGGAAAACACGTTTTTCCGCAATCTTACGGGATAGGTGCAGTTCCATATTACCCGTGCCTTTAAACTCTTCGTAGATGACTTCGTCCATCTTCGAGCCCGTGTCTACCAGCGCCGTGGCAATGATGGTCAGGCTGCCGCCTTCTTCTACATTCCGCGCTGCACCAAAGAAACGCTTGGGTCGATGAAGAGCATTGGCATCAACACCACCAGTCAATACTTTGCCTGATGATGGCACAACCGTGTTGTAAGCACGCGCCAGACGCGTGATCGAGTCAAGCAAGATCACCACGTCTTTTTTGTGTTCGACCAAACGCTTGGCTTTTTCAATCACCATTTCGGCGACTTGCACGTGGCGGTTCGCCGGCTCATCAAAGGTTGAGGCAACCACTTCGCCTTGTACTAGGCGCTGCATTTCGGTCACTTCTTCCGGACGCTCATCAATCAACAGCACCATCAATTCACAGTCTGGCTGGTTAAACGCGATGCTTTGCGCAATGTTTTGCAGCAACATGGTTTTACCCGCTTTGGGTGGTGCCACAATCAAGCCGCGCTGGCCTTTACCAATCGGCGAGGCTAAGTCGAGCACACGGGCAGTGATGTCTTCGGTAGAGCCGTTGCCGCGCTCCATCACCATACGTTCGCTGGCGTGCAAAGGCGTTAAGTTTTCGAAGAGGATTTTACTGCGGGCGTTGTCTGGTTTGTCGCTGTTAACTTGGTTAACTTTCAATAGCGCGAAGTAGCGCTCGCCGTCTTTCGGGGGACGAATTTTACCCGCGATGGTATCGCCTGTGCGCAGGTTAAAGCGGCGAATTTGGCTTGGCGACACATAGATGTCATCTGGGCCGGCCAAATACGAGCTGTCTGCGCTGCGCAAGAAGCCAAACCCGTCTTGAAGAATTTCCAGTACGCCATTGCCGAAAATATCTTCACCGCTTTTTGCGTGCTGTTTGAGGATCGAGAAAATGATGTCCTGCTTACGCAAGCGAGCCAGGTTTTCAAGTCCCATGCTTTCGCCAAGCGCAACCAGCGTCGAGACGGGTTGAGTCTTCAGTTCGGTAAGATTCATAGTGGTGAGTGTCTTGTTTGTCAAAATTGAGGTCTGAAATTAGTTAGCGTGTCGAGACCAGTGGTATGTTCGAGAGATGAACAGAAGTACAAATTCCGTGCAATAAGGTAGCACCTAAATGGGGTATCGTCTAGTTAGCAGAAAAACAACCGCCGCTGAGAGGCAGCGGCGGTTACTTTAGCATTACAGGTTGGCGTCAAGAAACTCTTTCAACTGAGTTTTTGACACTGCACCAACCTTGGTTGCTGCTACACTGCCATCTTTAAACAATAGCAGAGTTGGGATACCACGGATGCCGAACTTAGGCGGTGTACCTGCGTTCTGGTCGATGTTCAGTTTTCCGATGGTGACTTTACCTGCGTATTCTTCAGCAATTTCGTCCAGAATTGGCGCGATCATTTTGCAAGGTCCACACCATTCTGCCCAAAAATCTACCAACACAGGCCCTGCAGCTTTAAGAACGTCTGCTTCAAAGCTGTCGTCGGTTAGCTGCATAATTTTGTCGCTCATCTTCTACTCCAATACATGTTTTTGTTACTGGCTAAATTGCGACCAGTAAATTATGGGACTATTTGACTGGATTCGCTTCCGTATTGCAAGCCTAAGCTGATATTCTATCCGGATGAAAATGACGCATATCACAGAGCAGAAATTTGCCGAGCTCGGCTTGCACGCCGATGTTCTTAAAAGCTTGGAGGCCAAAGGGTTTACTCAATGTACCCCTATCCAAGCCTTGGCATTGCCGGTCCTGCTCACCGGCCAAGACATTGCAGGGCAGGCGCAAACAGGGACAGGCAAAACCCTGGCGTTCCTGGCTGCGACATTTCATCACCTCCTTACCACCGATGCCCCTGCATCGCGTAAAAAGAATCAACCGCGCGCCATCATATTAGCCCCTACGCGTGAATTAGCGATTCAGATCTATAACGATGCTGAGCCGCTGCTAGCCAATACGTCGATCAGCGCAGGCCTCGCCTATGGTGGCGAAGGTTATGACAAACAGCAACAGACCCTTGAGCAAGGCGTTGATATTTTAATCGGAACTTGCGGTCGAATCATTGATTTTTACAAAAAGAAAGTGATTGATTTGCATGGCATTCAAGCCGTGGTCCTCGATGAAGCTGATCGTATGTTTGATCTCGGTTTTATCAAAGACATTCGCTTTTTGTTTAACCGCATGCCCGCCCCCGCTCAACGCTTGAACATGCTGTTTTCGGCGACCTTGTCGTATCGTGTTCAAGAGCTGGCCTTCGAGCATATGACCAACCCAGAGCATGTGGTGGTGGAGCCAGAGCAAATTACTGGCCATCGCATCAAAGAAGAGTTGTTCCAGCCATCAAACAAAGAAAAGATGCCGCTGCTGCAAACCTTGATTGAAGAAGACTGGCCTGAACGCGCGATCATTTTTGCCAACACCAAGCATCGCTGCGAGTCAATTTGGGCCCATTTAGCCGCCGATAACCATCGTGTGGGTTTGCTCACCGGGGACGTGCCTCAGAAAAAACGGGTGAAAATCCTCGAGCAATTTACTAATGGCGAGTTGGATCTGCTAGTAGCGACCGATGTCGCGGCGCGCGGGCTGCATATTCCGCAAGTGACCCATGTGTTTAATTATGATCTGCCAGACGACGCGCAAGACTATGTCCATCGTATTGGCCGTACTGGGCGCGCGGGTGCCAGTGGCAGCTCCATTAGCTTTGCCTGTGAAGACTATGCGGTAAACCTGCCCGCGATCGAAGAGTACATCGAACACAGCATCCCGGTTAGCGAGTTCGACCGCAGTGCACTGCTAAAAGATTTGCCACCGCCTAAGAAAATGGCGAAGCGTCCCAATACGCAGCGTCGCAGTAACAACAATAAAGGGGGCGGAAACAACCGTAACCGCCAACGTCGTCGTCCACAAAAGTCGGCATAAGGTTTCACGACAGATAGGTCAGAGCGCATCATGAGTGGTCACGGACATCCCACATCGACCCCGTCGCTGTACGCCGCGATTGATTTAGGCTCCAACAGCTTTCATATGCTGGTGGTGCGCCAAGTGGCGGGTAGCGTGCAAACGCTCGCGAAAATTAAGCGAAAAGTTCGTCTTGCCGCTGGCATGGACAACCAACAACAGCTGAGTGACGAAGCCATGCAGCGTGGCTGGGATTGCTTAGCTTTGTTCGCCGAGCGTTTACAAGACTTCAACGCAGACAACATTCGTGTCGTCGCCACCGCGGCGCTGCGCCGCGCCAGTAACGCCGACGCGTTTTTAGCGAAAGCCAACACCCTGCTTGGCCATCCGATTGAAATCATCTCCGGGGAAGAAGAGGCGCGTACTATTTATCAAGGGGTGGCGCATACCTCTGGCGGAGCAGGCAAGCGCTTGGTGGTCGATATCGGTGGTGCCAGCACCGAGCTTATCATCGGTGAGCAGTTTGAGCCGACCGTGCTACAAAGCCTCAACATGGGCTGTGTCACCTTTTTAGAAGACTATTTTGCCGATCGGGTGCTCAATCAATCCGCCTTCGATACTGCGATTGCTGGCGCCAAAGCCGAATTAGCCCCGCTGATAGAGCAATATGGTGCGCTCGGTTGGGATTGCTGCGTCGGCGCCAGCGGTACCGTGCAAGCACTGCAAGAGATCATGGTCACCCAAGGCATGGATGAAGTGATCACGCTAGAGAAGCTTCACCGGCTGCGCGATCAAGCCATTGCCTGCGGGCAAATGGACGCGCTGGACATCGAAGGCTTGACCTTAGAGCGTGCACTGGTCTTTCCCAGCGGTTTATCAATACTGATCGCTATTTTCGAGTGTTTAGAGGTGACACGCATGACCTTAGCAGGTGGGGCTCTGCGCGAGGGGTTGGTTTATGAAATGATGACCGCGATGCGCCACAGTGATATTCGCGCCCGTACCATCGCCAGCATTCAATCCCGCTATCAGCTGGATGAAGCCCACGGTATTAATGTCGCCGATACCGCTCTCGAGCTGCTCAGCCAGTGTCCTACATCCTGGGTACCAGAGTCCGAAGCAAAAAGCTTGCTCCATGCCGCCGCCTGCGTGCATGAGATTGGCTTAAGCATTGGCTTTAAGCAAGATGGTGATCATGCCGCGTATTTAATCACCCATCTCGACCTGCCCGGCTTCACCCGAGCACAGAAGCAATTAGTCGCCACCTTGCTCCGCTACTACCGAGAGCAATTGGTGTTGATTGATGGCCAGCACGCGCTATCCACCACCAGCGCCAATCGTCTGTTGCGCCTACTGCGAATTGCGGTGATCTTATGCCATCGCCGTGACAGCCGCGTCCGACCGATGATAGCGCTTACCGCCAAGGATGACGCCCTGACCCTCCACTTGGATACCACACTGCTCGAGGCCAGTCCCTTGCTCCGCGCAGAGCTAGAGCAAGAAGCCCTGCGCCAATCAAGCCTTGGATTACCCCTGGTCGTGCTCACTGACGAGCGTCGCATCTAATCCCATCGGTGAATAAAAAGCCCGCACCAGTGATGATGCGGGCTTTTTTATGGAAGCGCTGACAACACTACGCTGTGGTGATCCCGCTATGACGCAGTAAGGCGTCAGAGCTTGGTTCACGCCCTCTAAAGCGCACAAACAAGTCTTTCGGTGCTTCACTGCCACCACGACTAAGAATATGATTCAGGAAGTCCTCGCCGGTATCGCGGTTAAATATCCCTTCTTCTTCAAAGCGCGAGTAAGCATCGCTCGACAACACCTCAGCCCATTTATAGCTGTAGTAGCCTGCACTGTAGCCACCAGCAAAAATATGCCCAAAGGCGTGTGGGAAACGGTTCCACTCCGGGGTTGGCACGACAGAGACCTTCTCACGCACCGCACTGAGTGTTTCCATAATCCGAGGGCCCACCTCTGGGTCAAACTCGCTGAATAAACGGAAGTCGAATAAACTAAATTCGAGCTGGCGCAACATCCCCATCGCCGAGTTAAAGTTTTTCGCAGCGAGCATTTTTTCCAACATATCTTCCGGTAGGGCTTCCCCGGTTTGATAATGCCCCGAGATAAAGCTCAGTGCCTCTTGCTCCCAGCACCAGTTCTCTAAAAACTGGCTTGGCAGCTCAACCGCATCCCAAGGGACGCCATTGATCCCCGACACATCCGCCACATCGATTTGCGTCAGCATGTGGTGAATGCCATGGCCAAATTCGTGGAACAAAGTGACCACTTCGTCATGGGTAAACAGCGCCGGATCATCGCCCACTGGCGGGTTAAAGTTACAGGTTAGATATGCGACTGGCGTTTGAAGCTCTCCGTTCGCTTTGCGGCGACGGACACGACATTCATCCATCCATGCGCCACCACGTTTGTTTTCACGTGCGTACAGGTCAAGGTAGAAGCTGCCGCGCAGAGTGCCTTGGCTATCATGAATATCATAAAAGCGCACACTGTCATGCCAGGTTTCAACACCTTTGCGCTCGGTAATGGTCATGCCAAACACACGATGCATGACTTCGAACAAGCCGGAGAGTACGCGTGCTTCGGGGAAATAAGGACGCAGCACTTCATCAGAGATGGTGTAACGGGCTTGCTTGAGTTTTTCACTGTAGTAAGGGATATCCCAAGGCTCGAGCACATCAACACCAAACTCTTCTTTGGCATAGGCTTTCACTTCCGCAAACTCTCGCTCACCTTGCGGACGCGCTTTATCAACCAGATCGTTTAAAAAGCCCATCACTTGGTCTGGGGTTTCCGCCATTTTGGTGGCCAATGACAGCTCACTATAGTGATTAAAGCCGAGCAAACGTGCCAACTCATGTTTGAGGCGTAGCGACTCATTCATCAACTCAGTATTGTCCCACTGCCCTGCCTGCGGGCCGCGATCAGAGGCGCGTGTGGTAAAGGCTTCATACATTTCCTGGCGCAGCGCTCGGTTATCACAGTACATCATGACAGGCAGATACGAGGGGATATCCAACGTAAATAAGTAACCTGATTGCGACTTGCTCTCGGCTTGGGCTTTCGCCGCGTTGCGCGCCGATTCAGGCAAACCGGCTAACTCACTTTCATCGCTAATCAGCCTGCTCCAGCCCATGGTGGCATCGAGCACATTGTTACTAAAGGATGACGACAATTCCGACAAGCGTTTTTGAATTTCACCAAAGCGGTGTTGCTGATCGGCTGGAAGCGCAATCCCGGACAGCTCAAAGTCTTGCAACGCATCGTTAATCGCTTTTTGCTGCGCCACATCGAGAGCGGCAAACTCAGCACTGTCTTTCATCGCTTTGTATGCGTGGTATAGGCCTTTATGCTGACCGCGCCAGGTGGAGTATTCCGACAGCAACGCCAGGCAGCTTTCATACGCCTCACGCAATGGCTGACTATTGACCACCGCATTCATATGGCTCACCGGTGACCAGATGCGGCCAAGACGATCTTCCGCCTCTGTGACGGGCACGCTAACAGTATCCCAGCTTGGTTGCTCGGCCGCCGCTGCGGCATCCACCGCTTGGCGACAGTCAGCAATCGCGGCTTCCACTGCCGGTTTAACATGCTCTGGCTTAATGGCGGAAAACGGAGGTAAATCCTCAAATTGAAGAAGCGGGTTGGACATAGTGCCTTCCTTTTTGCTGATAAGGCGCTCACATTGCGAGCCCCGGGCAGATAAGTAACTTTCTTTATATGCCGTCTCTCTTGACGCTTTTCAATCCCTCCCCGTTTACCGGCGTGTATTGCGAGCGTTACAAAATGATTCTGAGACTGCTGCCTCACTGCCGGTTTGGTATGCTATTGCTCAGTGGGTCAGAGATGGTGGCTTTACAAGCGGCGCCAAACACGACAAGCTGACCTCGATATCAATGCCAGAGGCACCCAGTGCCTATAAGATGGAGAAAGACATGGCAAAGCATTTCGACTACATCTGTATCGGTGGCGGCAGCGGCGGTATTGCCTCAGCCAACCGTGCTGCGATGCACGGTGCTAACGTCGCCCTTATTGAAGCAAAACACCTTGGCGGCACCTGCGTAAACGTAGGTTGTGTGCCTAAAAAAGTCATGTGGCATGGCGCCCAAGTCGCTGAAGCGCTTAACCTCTATGCATCAGACTACGGCTTTGATGTGGATGTAAAAGGCTTTAATTGGTCAACCTTAGTGGATAATCGTGAAGCCTACATCGGCCGTATTCACAACGCCTACGACAACGTACTGGGCAAAAATAATATCGATGTCATCCGTGGCTTTGCCCGCTTTGTCGACAACCACACGGTTGAAGTGGATGGCGAGCACTATACCGCCGATCATTTTTTGATCGCAGTCGGCGGCACGCCCACGATTCCCAATATTCCGGGGGCAGAATTAGGGATCGACTCCGATGGCTTCTTTGCCCTTCCCGAGCAGCCTAAACGCGTGGCCGTAGTCGGTGCCGGTTACATCGCGGTCGAAATCGCCGGTGTACTGCATGCCTTGGGCTCTGATACCCACTTGTTTGTGCGTAAAGATCGCCCACTGCGCACCTTCGACCCCATGGTCACCGACACCTTGGTCGAAGTGATGGAAAAAGAAGGCCCCACTCTTCACACCCAACATGTGCCCGTGTCGGTCACAGAGGAAAGTGATGGTAGCCTGACTCTAGCCTTTGAAAACGGCACCACCCACAACACGGACACCCTGATTTGGGCGATTGGCCGCCATCCGACCACGGATAAAATTAACCTCGGCGCGACCGACGTGCAGACCACGGCCGATGGCTACATCAAGGTTGACCCCTATCAGACCACCAGCGTCCCGCACATTCACTGTGTCGGTGATATTATGGATGGCGGGATTGAGCTGACGCCAGTCGCCGTCAAATCCGGACGCTTACTCTCAGAGCGTCTGTTTAACGGCCAAACGCATGCCAAAATGGACTATGATTTGGTTCCCACCGTAGTCTTTAGCCACCCGCCAATCGGCACCATTGGTTTGAGCGAGCCAGAGGCACGCGCCAAGTACGGCGATGATAACGTTAAGGTCTATACCTCCAGCTTTGCGGCCATGTACACCGCGGTTACTCAGCACCGTCAACCTTGTAAGATGAAACTGGTTTGCGCGGGCGATGAAGAAAAAGTGGTCGGTCTGCACGGTATTGGCTTTACCGTTGATGAAATGATTCAAGGTTTTGCGGTAGCGATGAAGATGGGCGCCACCAAAGCAGACTTTGATAGTGTGGTCGCGATTCACCCTACCGGGTCAGAAGAGTTTGTCACCATGCGCTAAACCGCATAAGACAGGCTGGTAATAAAACGCCGTGTCGACACACGGCGTTTTTTATAGGTCACTCGCGAGCATGATAAGACAGGCGACTAGTGAGTGAGTTGCGCGCAAAATCGTGCCAAGCCTTCTTTAACATCCGCTAACGCGGCAGCCGCTTGTTCAGCAGCCTCCTGCTTGGCCGCTTGCTCGAGCGTCAATGCTTGCTGATGCAGCTCTAGCGCGGCAAGGTTGCCCGCACTGCCTTTCATCTTATGTGCTTCGCGCGCCAAGGCGGCATAGTCGGCATTGGCAAGCTGCGTTTCCATGCTTGGCAGTTGTTGCTCACTTTCTTCAACAAAAATACTGCAAGCCTCATCAAGAAGCGCCGGGCTATCCATTAGCCGGCTTAAGGCTTCTTCTTTATCCCAAACCGATACGTCGGCTTTTCCTTGATTGACACTCATGATGGACCCTTTGTACTGATAGACCGATGTGCCACGAGGGCGGATTGATGGCTTTGCCACCACCTTGTTTCTAATCGTTACTAAGCTTAACTGTCTACGTCTAGCACATTGAGAATGTGGCTAAACTCAGGCTCAATCATGCTCGCTTTTCCCCCAATTCATAACAAAGAAGTGAGTGCAGAACATGATGGATATGTTGCCTTGGCTAATCGTTTCTGGCCTGATCATCTCAGTCATTACCGGACTGCTGACCGTACTGATGGTCAAAGGCCTCGACTAAGCCCGCTAAGGCTCCCTAGTTCGCTATGGAGCCTTTATTTTTCCTTCCGTTTTTTCGCTTTCTTTTTTTCTTTGTTCGCTTTTTTACCCTTTTTATCTTTCTTGTCCGCTTTATTCTTGGCTTTTTGCGCTTTTTTAGTGCTTTCACTGGTAAGAGGCACAGGGCGACAGAGGTAGCCTTTTTCACTGGCGACTCGCGCACACTTGCTGCAAGCCGCTCGCGGTGGCGTGGTAATCGATGCGAGCGCACTTAAGTTGGCCTCTACCTCACCCCGTCGCCACTTACACAAAGACTTCGCCATTTACGCCTCCGCACTTAACGCTGCGTTGATGTACATGTCAAAGCGGTTTTTCTTGGTAGTAATACTAGAGTGTGGTGGCGTTGCCGCCAAGGGCTCAGCATAATCTGGACGCTTCACCACTACGCGGCTGCGCGCGAGCTGGCACGCAGGCGCTAACAAGGCATCGGCGTCCGTGTCAGCGCCCACCAAAGCTTGGAACACACGCATTTCTTTTTTCACCAACGCGTTTTTTTTCTTGTGCGGATACATGGGGTCTAAGTAGACCACATCAGGTCGTTGTAGCCCGGGAGTCTGTGCCATATCAGTGAGTGCTTGCGCACTACTGGCATGCAGCAGTGTCATCCGTGATTGCATCCAGGTACCAATCTCAGTGTCTTGATAGGCGCGCTGTAACCCATCATCGAGCAGCGCGGCGACCACGGGATGCCGCTCAATCATCTGCACCTGACAGCCTAAGGATGCTAATACAAACGCATCACGCCCCAAGCCAGCCGTGGCATCCAACACCCGTGGCGTGACCCCTTTGTTGAGCCCCACCGCCTTGGCAATGGCTTGCCCTTTGCCACCGCCGAACTTACGCCGATGGCCGACCGCACCGCCAACAAAGTCCACATACACAGCGCCTAACTTAGGCTCATCCTGTTTGCGCAGCTCAAGGCGTGTCGCGGTCATGATCAACGCAAATGACGAATCAGGTGTGTGTGTCAGTGACCACTTTCTTTTTAATCCCTCAAATTGCTCAGATTTGTCAGGGGCGTCGCAAATCAAACTGAGTTGCACATTGGCTCTCCGCGGCTGGTTATGCGCCGAGTATATCAGAGATGGATTTTTTCCTTCATCGTCTCTCGACGTGCCGACCAATTTTTTACCTGCTCACCCAAGGGCGTGGGTACGCTAAAGTGATAGCCTTGGGCATAATCGACATCCAATGCGCGCAGTTTATTGAGAATATGTGCATTTTCCACAAACTCTGCCACGGTTTGTTTCCCCATTTGCTTGGCCAGATCATTAATGGCTTTCACCATCGCATAATCGGTGTCATCGGTGGCGATATCGCGAATAAATTGACCATCGATCTTAATGATATCGACCGGCAAGCGCTTCAAGTATCCAAACGACGAAATCCCCGCGCCAAAGTCATCCAAGGCAATCACGCACCCCAAGGCTTTTAGCTGCGAGAAAAGCTCGATCGCACTGCTCATGTTGGTAATAGCCGCGGTTTCAGTGATCTCCAGACAGATGCACTCGCTAGGCACTTGGGTTTGCTTAATCGCAGCGATTAAGAAGGTGACAAAATCCTTTTGAGTGATCGACCGTCCCGACAGGTTAATCGACACTTTACCCAGCTTGGCAATTTGATCCGGGTGGGCATCAAACCACGCTAGCGTTTTGGTCACCACCACAGTGTCCAGTTGATGCGCCATGTTGTAACGTTCGGCCGCTGGGATAAACATGCTCGGCGGCAACCAACCGCCTTGGGTATCGCGCATCCTTACCAAGGCTTCAATGTAGAGCGTATCTTGCCTACCCGGTCGAATATCGACGATCTGCTGTGCATAGATATCAAAGCGGTCGTGGGCAATGGCATCATGAATGTGGCTGACATACGCCATTTCTTGCTCGCGACGTTGCAGCTCTTCATCATCCGGGTGATAAAGATGTAAACGGTTACGCCCTTCGTCTTTGGCGGCATAGCAGGCGGTATCCGCTTGCGCATGCACTTGCTGCGGCGAACCGGCGGTGCGATCCAGAAGGCGAATACCCAATGAGCATGCTAAGCGCATACGGCTGCCATGCCAGAAAAACTCACTGTCCGCCAAGGTTGCCAGGAGTTGGTGTCCCCAAGTCAGCGCGCGTTCGGCCGAGTGATGATAGGCAATCACGCCAAATTCATCGCCCCCGAGTCGCGATAAGACCGCCCCTGTTGGCAGATGTTGCTGGATAATCTGCGCCACTTGTTTGAGCGCCTCGTCCCCTGCTTCATGTCCGGCGGTGTCATTAATCAGCTTAAATTGATCCATATCGATGTAGTACATCGCGTGACACTGATCTTCCTCTCGCGCTTGTAACAGCGCCGCGGCGAGCTTTTGCTCAAAATAGCTACGATTATACAGCCCTGTTAAGTAGTCGTGATGGGCTTGATAAGTCAGCTGGTTTTCCATTTCTCGATGCGCAGTGATGTCTTCGCCCACCACCAGCAACTGCGTCTGATTATGCATCGCGCGCACGGTTTCACGCACCCACAAGGTATGACCATTGCCGGCACGATACGGGATCTCACGCCGCCATACCTGCTCTTGGTTGTTGTGATCGCGTTTAATCATTCGATGGGGAGGCACTTGATGCTCGACATATAAAGTGGTGATCTTGTGCCCTAATAAGGCGGCTTTGTCATAACCAAACAAATCGGCGGCATACTGATTGAGYGATTGAATACGTGCTTGGTAATCAATGGTTAATAGGATCACAGGTTGCTGTTCATACAACATGCGGTATTCAATTTCGCTTCGTTGTAGCTTCTCTTCGGTTTGTTTGCGCTGGGTAATATCACGGGCCTCTAACAGGACGCGCCGTTGGCCATTTTCGCTGGGAAACCCCTTGACCGCTACATCCAAGATCACCTCACGATGCGCTTCACTGAGGCAAAGCTCAAAGCGGCGAGGCTGGGAGAAATCGGTAAGCTTGAGGTACTCCTCCAGGCGGGCGGGGTTACGCCAAATCGGCCAAAACCACAAAGGCCGCCCACGATAAGGGTGACTCACGCTGATTAATTGGTTAAAACTGGCATTGCCTGAGACCAAGATCCCGTTCTCATCCAACAGCGCAATAAACTGGTTACTTTGATCAAAAATGCCTTTAAGCATCGCTCGGTGGCGCTTTAACGCTGACTCACTACGGCGTAGCTGGCGAATATTGGCACCGAGCATGGCAATCACGCTTCCCAATACCAACACCGCCAATGCCACGGCTTGAAACGCAACTTGGTGCTTTAGCCACAGCGGCTGAGGCTTATTGATCACCACAGCGTCTTCGATGGCGCTCACATCCACGCCCCAATCTTTCAGCGCCGGGTAATCGAATAACATCAGGTTAGTACTGTCTCGCTCAGGAGGAAGCTTGCCTGCCAGTACATCCAACAGCAGCTGACCTTGGTGCTGACCTTGAGTTTTTCCATCGATGACAATGCCCCCGATCACCCCCTGACCCAGCATAAAGCTCATCGCACCATAAATTGGCACGGGCGCGTTTTGGATCAGTGAGTTGATGCCACTGAGCCTATCGAGAAAGGTGCCATTTTTATCGCGAAAGTAGGATAAATAATATACCGCCTCGCCCGGCTGCATCGCTTGAATGCGGTCATGCAACGCTTGGAAAGAGAGGCTAGATAGCCTGACAACCTCAACACCCGCGTTACCATCGTTTCTCAGCTGAGCCTTCACCACATTCCAATACTGACGACTGGAAAAGGTCTCATCGAGCAGTACGTACACCCGCTTTAAATCTGGGTGTAAGCGCTTCATTAACGACAAGTTGCGCGGTAAGTCTATTTCTTCTTTCACCCCAGTGACCTTGGGCAACAAGGGGTAGTGTTGACGACCAAAGTTATTGAGCCCCGCATACACCACCGGTGTCTCTCCCACGTATTCATGCAGCTCATGGATGAGCCAGAGTGCGGCATTATCCGTGGTGAGAATGGCATCAAAATCATGGTTGGTCAGTTTATGGATATAAACATCTTTAAGCTGTTCGCGATAGGCATCCGATTGGTAGCGTTTACTTTCTAGGTAGGAATGCTGGAAGGCGATCTCTTCGCCTTGTGTCGCCGTTTCCAACCCTTCAACCAACGCCTGATTCCAAAAAAAGCCAGGATGATAGGAATGCACCACCAGCACATCTTTTTGTGCGGCATTGACGCTACTGGCGATAAGCAGTAATAAACCACCGAAAACGTATTTGATCCCCACATCCCCTTCCTGTTGGTTTGTTGGTATCTTGCTAAACAACGCGATACCCTACATTAGGCGTTAACGAAGTAGCTAAGCAACCGCGTTAACGAAAAGTCTGGCCATGCTATAACAAAAAGATTAAAACAATGAACGAGTTGCCAAAATTAGATGACCTAGATCGCCGTATTCTCTCTACCCTGTTGGATGACGCTCGCGTCCCTTACGCAGAAATGGCCAAGCGCTTTAATGTCAGTCCCGCCACGGTTCACGTGCGGGTTGAGAAAATGAAAGCCGCGGGCATCATCGAAGGCACGGAAATATTGGTCAATACCAAAAAACTCGGCTACGACGTGTGCTGCTTTATCGGTATCAACCTTAAAGCGGCGCGGGATTACCACTCGGCGCTAGACAAACTCAATCAGCTCGACGAGGTAGTAGAAGCCTACTACACCACGGGGGCCTATAATATTTTCGTTAAGCTCATGTGTCGCTCTATCGAAGAGTTACAGTTTGTGTTGATTGACAAGCTACAAGCCATCGACGAAGTGCAATCCACCGAAACACTGATCTCACTACAGAACCCCATTAACCGCAATGTGATCCCTTAAATTTTGTGGGGTGATACTGGGCAGGCTAAAAAAACGCCCTTGCTCGGGGCAAGGGCGCTGTCATAAAAGGAGAGTTAACCGACCGTCTCTTCCGGTCTGGGAGGCAAAGTAACGCCAGCGTCTTCCGCTAACCACTCGGCCACTTGCTTAGCAAAGTAGGTGAGGATCCCATCTGCCCCCGCTCGCTTAAAGCACAATAGTGATTCCATCACCGTCTCGCGCTCTTTTAGCCAACCATTATCGATTGCCGCTTTGTGCATCGCATATTCACCCGATACTTGGTAAGCAAAGGTTGGCACCTTAAGCTCATTTTTTACCCGGCGTACCACATCCAAATACGGCATCCCGGGTTTAACCATCACGGTATCCGCCCCTTCAGCAATATCCATCGCCACTTCGTGCAAGGCTTCATCACTGTTGGCCGGATCCATTTGATAGTTGGCTTTGTTACCGCCTTTCAGGTTCGCCGCCGAGCCTAATGCATCGCGAAACGGGCCATAGTAATTGGACGCATACTTGGCAGAGTACGCCATGATCTGGGTATTGATATGACCATTGGCTTCCAACGACTCACGAATACGACCAATTCGTCCATCCATCATGTCGGAAGGCGCGACAATATCGACGCCCGCTTCGGCATGAGATAGGGCTTGCTTGATCAGTACCTCGGTGGTGGGCTCGTTCATCACATAGCCGTCTTCATCAATGATCCCATCTTGGCCGTGCACGGTATAAGGGTCTAGCGCCACATCAGTGATCACGCCCATTTGCGGCACATGCTCTTTAAGCAAGCGCACCGCGCGTGGCACTAACCCTTCGGGGTTAAATGCCTCTGAGGCACAGCTGGTTTTAAACTCTTTCGGGATCACAGGAAACAGGGCAATGGCAGGGACACCCAGCTTGGCCAGGTAATCCGCTTCATGGAGCAATAAATCAATCGAGAGTCGCTCGATGCCGGGCATGGATGCCACTGGCTCACGACGATTCTTACCCATGAGCACGAAGATTGGGTAAATCAAATCGCTTGCGGACAATGAGTGCTCCGCCACCATACGGCGGCTAAAGTCAGTTTTGCGTGTACGACGCAGGCGTCGAGCAGGAAAGGCGCCTTGAATGGATACGGTCACAGTATCCTCCTTTAAGTTGCAGACCTGGGCTTTGGGGCAGCGAACTGCCTCGTGTAGTGTTCACCCAGTCACTGAATCGAAAAGCAGCGCTGAGTGTTTTTTATTGTACAATCAATAATATGTTCGACAGGCTGTTGGCGCAATCGTGCCACTGTTTGGGCAATGTGTGGCAAATATTTCGGCTCATTGCGACTGCGTTTGGGTCGCGGCCGTATATCGCGAGGCTGCAAATACGGTGCATCGGTTTCTATCATCAGCCTATCATCGGGCAACCAGCTTACCTGTTGCTGCAGCTGCTGTCCGCGGCGCTCGTCGCATAGCCACCCCGTCACCCCTATATATAAGCCGGCATCGAGGCAATCGCGCAGTGCACGGTCATCGCCAGTAAAACAATGCAGTACCGCTGCGGGCAGTTTGTCGAGCCATGGCCGCAAAATGGCGAACCAGCGATCGTGGGCATCACGACAGTGCATAAACACTGGCATCGACAACTCAGCCGCTAGCGCAAGCTGCGCCTCGAACACCGCTTCTTGTTGCGGCCGCGGCGAAAAATCGCGATTGAAATCGAGCCCACACTCACCGATTGCGACCACCTCGGGACGCTGCGCTAATTGCTGAATAGCGCTTAAATCTGTCGCCTCGACCGATTTGGCATCATGCGGATGAATCCCCGCTGTGGCATAGGCAAAACCAGGATAAGACCTCGCTAGCGCGGCCGCCGCTTGGCTTTCTTCAACACTGGTGCCGGTCAGAATCATGCCAGTGACACCCGCCTGTTTGGCACCAGCCACCACGGTGTCTCTGTCTTGATCAAACCGTGTGCTGGTCAGATTGACACCAATATCGATCATTCGCTGGCCTCCTCGGATTCTGATTTTTCACGTGGGACGTAAAAACGCGATAGCACCACGCCCAGCTCGAACAGCAAGCACATGGGAATGGCCAGCAAGGTTTGTGAAATCATATCCGGTGGCGTCAGCATCATCCCCACCACAAACGCGGCCACAATCACATAGGGCCGCTTGCGGGTTAAGCTTTGTGCCGTGGTCGCCCCTGTCCAAACCAGCAGTATAATCGCGATGGGGATCTCAAAGGCAATGCCAAAGGCGAGGAACAGCGCCAAGATAAAGTCGAGATAACTGGCAATATCCGTTGCCACTTGCACCCCTTCTGGCGCAATAGACGTGAAAAAGCCAAACACCAATGGCAGCACCACCCAGTACGCAAATGCCACGCCCGCGTAGAACAGCAACGAACTGGAAACCAAAAGCGGCATCACCAACCGCTGTTCATGCTTATACAGGCCGGGAGCAACGAACGCCCAGATTTGATATAGCACCACAGGGATGGCCACGAATACCGATATCACTAGCGTAAGCTTAATGGGGGTAAAAAAGGGTGAGGCCACATCGGTGGCGATCATGCTCGCCCCTTCGGGCAGTTTGTCGATCAGCGGTTGGGCAATCAGGCTGTAAATATCATTGGCAAAATACACCAAGCAGGCAAAGACCACTAAGATGGCGATAATTGCGCGCAGCAGGCGGTTACGAAGCTCCATCAAGTGGCTGATAAGGGGCTGAGTATCGTTCACAGAAGACATAGTGGTTTGTTCACCGAAAACATAAAGCGTCGGGCTCGTTATCGCTTATCCGTTGATGGCGCATCGTCGCCTTCATCTGGGTGATGAGAAGCAGGTGATGCTGCATAAGGGCGTTGTACATCCGCCGCGCGTTGACGTAGGGTGTCGACCGACTCTTGTAACTCAGGTGACAAATCTTTCATCCCCGCTTGTTCGGCCTTATGTAAGTTGTCCTGGAGCTCTTTGAGTTTGAGCTCTTGCTCAAGCTCATCACGGACGGAGCCAGCCATCCGTTTCGCCGCCCCCACCCAGCGCGACACATTGCGTATCGCGACCGGTAATCGCTCCGGGCCAAGCACCACGAGGCCAATAATGGCAATCAGCACTAGCTCCCAGAAACCAATATCAAACACGGCTTACACCTGCTCTTTATCTTTGCGTGCTTGCTCTTTTTTCGACGCGTCGCTATCACTGCTATCCAACGACTGCTGCTGAAAATCCGCATCTTTGTCAGTGGTCTTTGCGTCGTCATCGTTCATCGCTTTTTTAAAGCCTTTGACCGCCGAGCCAAGATCGCCACCCATGTTGCGCAGCTTCTTAGTGCCAAATAACAACACCACAATCACCGCAATGATCAGCAACTGCCAAATACTAATTCCACCCATACCGGTTCCCTTTCTTCCGTTTGGTTAACTTGATGTGCGCAGCAGTGTAACTGCTATTTATTACAAGTTTTATTACAAAGTCGCCAGCCCCACAACCAAAAGATCACCGCACCTGTGGCAGCGACGCCCGGCAAGGTCTCGACATGATTGGCGAACAAAATGGTCGCCGTCAGCAGCAAGGTGGCCCCAATGCCGAGCATGTAGGTGGCGCGTGAATGACGTTGCCGGGTTTGCAAATAACCATGATAGTAAGCATCGAGCCGTTGGTTAATTTGTCGCCCTTGGCGCAATCCGTCATACACCAGCTCTGGGATTTCAGGTAACTTCTCGGCCCAAAATGGCGCTTTCTCTTTGACCGCTGCCCACACCGCTTGGGGCCCCACTTGCTGTTTCATCCACGACTCTAAAAACGGCTTGGCCGTGGTCCACAAATCTAACTGCGGATAGAGCTGACGCCCCAGTCCTTCAATGTAGAGTAAGGTTTTTTGCAACAACACCAGCTGCGGCTGCACTTCCATATTAAACCGGCGCGCGGTATTAAATAGGTTTAATAACACATTACCGAACGAGATTTCGCACAGTGGCTTTTCGAAAATCGGCTCACACACGGTGCGAATGGCAAACTCAAAATCATCCACGTTGGTGTCGTGCGGCACCCAGCCAGAGTCGACGTGCAATTCGGCCACTTTGCGGTAATCGCGGTTAAAAAAGGCGATAAAGTTTTCCGCCAAATAGCGTTTATCGTCGCGATTTAAGGTGCCGACAATCCCGCAATCCAGCCCAATCCACTGCGGGTCATCCGGGTGCTCGTAGGAGACAAACACGTTGCCCGGGTGCATATCCGCATGGAAAAAGCTGTCACGAAACACCTGAGTAAAGAAGACCTCCACCCCGCGCTCAGCCAGCAGCTTCATATCAGTGCCATTGGCTTGTAGCGCCTCGATATCCGACACTTGAATGCCATAGATTCGCTCAGACACCATCACGTCTTTGCGGCAGTAATCGCTGAACACTTCGGGCACATACAGCGCTGGGTCGTTTTCAAAGTTGCGGCGCAGCTGAATGGTATTGGCCGCTTCGCGCATTAAGTCCAGCTCATCAAGCAAGGTTTTTTCGTACTCGCGGATGACTTCGACCGGTTTTAACCGACGCGCATCGGGCAAAAAGCGCGCCACCAACCGTGCCACACGATACATCAGTCGCAAGTCAGCTTGGATCACCGGCAAAATATCGGGACGGATCACCTTCAGCACCACTTCGCGGCCGTTCGATTTGAGCGTAGCGGTATGCACTTGCGCGATTGAGGCGGAGGCGAGCGGATTGGGGTCAAAATCGCTGAACCAGGTTTCCAATGGGCCGCCTAACGAGGCTTCGATTTGCGCTTTGGCTTTGTGGCCATCAAACGGTGCCACCTTATCTTGCAGTTGCGCCAGCTCGTTGGCGATATCACCCGGAAAGAGATCGCGGCGCGTCGACATCATTTGCCCAAGCTTTACCCATACCGGGCCCAAGCTTTGTAAGGCCAACCGTAAACGTTCTCCTACCGGCTTATCTGGGTGCTGATTTTTCAGCCAAAACAGTGATTGACGACCAAGATGCGCCAGCCGTGTTAAAGGTTGTTTGGGCAACAAAGCATCGACACCGTACAACAGTAAGGTGCGGATGATAAAATGCAAGCGACGAATTTCATTGAGCGTCATGCAGACTCCACCCGTTCTACCAACTGCTTAAACCTGGCTTCCAATCGCGCGACATCGCTGCGCAATTCGTCCACTTGGTCACTGTAAGCGGCCACTTCAAGCGCCCCTGGCGCTAAACGCCACTCTTCAGTAATCACATCCCCCGCATAGCGCTGTTGTCGCTGAGCCAATTGTTGCAGTTGCTGCCAGCGCTGCTGGGCGTGACTCACCACCGTGTGGGCAATCACATCGCCAGTATACGGTGCCAACCACTCTGCCACATCCAGTTCGATACCACTGAGCAACTGAGAGAACTGCTGGGCGACATCGATATCCCCCTCCAGCGTGAGTTTATCCGCTTTGATTAGCGCGGTTAAATTGGCCTTTTGCTGTAACTGCGGCAATGCCGATAGCGATAACGACAAATTAGCATCACGCTCACCCTCATAATGGCTGAGTACATCAATGCGTTGGTCGAAGATAAAAATCAGTTGGCGATCAAGCTCTTGGAGCGTAACGCCGATACAACGCCCTTTTAGACGCGCAAGGCGACGCTGGCTATCGGCATCTTTGGCAATCACCGCATTAAGCGCTGTTTCCAGGGCCGCGCATAAAAGTGAATCAAGCGCCATGTGGGCTCCTTAGAATTTATATCCACGGTGCAGCGCTACAATGCCACCCGTGAGATTGTAGTAGCTGGCTTGTTCAAAACCGGCTTGCTCCATCATTCCTTTTAAGGTTTCTTGATCTGGGTGCATGCGAATCGATTCGGCCAAATAACGGTAGCTGTCTGGGTCGTTAACAATCAGTTGCCCCATTTTCGGTAACACATGGAAAGAGTAGGCGTCGTAGACTTTTGATAACGGCTCGGCAACCGGTTTGGAAAACTCCAGCACCAGCAAACGCCCTCCAGGCTTGAGGACACGAAACATTGAGCGTAAGGCAGCATCTTTATCGGTGACGTTGCGCAGACCAAACGCGATAGTGATGCAATCGAAGTGGTCATCAGGGAAAGGCAGTGCCTCGGCGTTGGCTTGCACGTAACTGACATTGCCAACAATGCCTTTGTCGCGCAGTTTGTCGCGACCCACCTTGAGCATTGAGTTATTAATGTCGGCGAGCACCACTTCACCGCGCTCACCAACAAGGCGAGAAAATTTTGCCGTAAGGTCACCAGTACCACCGGCTAAGTCGAGCACTTTTTGCCCAGGACGAACACCACTGCAATCAATGGTAAAGCGTTTCCAGATCCGGTGAATGCCCATCGACATCACATCATTCATCAGATCGTACTTCGCCGCCACCGAATGAAACACATTGGCCACGAGGCTTTCTTTTTCTTGGCGTTTGACTTGCTGGTAGCCAAAGTCGATGGTCTCTTGATCCTGGTGCGCGTTTTTATCTGTCATTGTATTCCCCTAACATATTGGCTCCAGTTTACTTTATCGCCCATCCCGACTCCAAGCGTGCGGCCAAGTTTATTATGATTATTGCTGGTTGGCGTCCCGTTCGGCCTGGGTCAGGTTGAGAGGTTCATCTGCCGCCGGCTCGGTAGCGACACTGGCGAGCGACGGGCTGATATCCCGTTTCACCTCCACCCCCAGCGCTTTAAACCCTTCCGCTTGGCGAATAATATTACCGCGGCCTTGGCTGAGTTTGTTCATCGCCCCTTGATAACTGTCACTGGCTTTACCCAGCGCATTGCCGAGCGCTTCCATATCACCAACAAATAGGCGCACCTTGTCATAGAGCTTGCTCGCTTTCTCTGCGATTTGTTTGGCATTTTGGTTTTGGTATTCATAGCGCCATAAATTATTGATGGTACGCAGTGCCACCAGCAAAGTGGTAGGACTGACCAGCATAATATTATTGTCCATCGCCTCACGGATCAGGCGGGCATCCGCCTCAACCGCGACTTGGAAAGCCGGCTCCACCGGAATAAACATCAGTACGTAATCCAGCGAACGCACGCCATGAAGCTGATGATAATCTTTACGCCCCAGCCCGCGGATATGCTGGCGTATGGCTTGTACATGCTCTTTTAGCGCCGCATCTTGCTCAGCCAAGGTCTCTGCGTTGTAGTAACGTTCATAGGCGACGAGGGCCATTTTGGCATCTATTACCACGTCTTTTTCTTGGGGTAATTTCACCACCACATCGGGCTGATAACGCTTACCTTGCTCGTTCTCAAAGCTCACTTGGGTTTGATACTCACGCCCTTCACGCAAGCCGGACTCTTCCAAAATACGCGCCAACACCACTTCGCCCCAGTTGCCCTGTTGCTTGTTGTCACCTTTTAGCGCCTGGGTCAGATTGTGCGCTTCACGGGTCATATCCGCATTCAGTTGCTGGAGGTTTTTGATTTCATGAATCAGGGTGTGACGCTCTTTCGCTTGTTCGCCAAAGCTGTCAGTCACTTGCTTTTTAAACCCTTCCAACTGCGACTTCAGCGGCCCCAGTAAGCTCTCTAAGCTCATTTTATTCTGCTCATCAACAGAATGGACTTTTTGCTCAAATACCTGGTTGGCCAGCTGTTCAAATTGGGTGCGCAGCCTCTCTTCCGCATTTTCCAATAACGCGTGCTTTTCTTTCGCCGCATTGAGTTGTTGCTCCGCACTCGCTTTGACTTCACGAAGCTCAGCTAACAGTTCTGATTTATCCTCACGTACCGCATCCAGTTTGTCTGACAGCGCTTGATTGTCTTGGCGTAATTGCTCCAGTTGACGTAGCTTCTCACTAGCAGAAGTTAATTTGCCGTAATACTGGCGTAGCTCTTGCGTTAGACGATCGCGTTCAACATCCAAGCTATCCAACTCTTGTTGTTGTTGTTCCAGTTGCTGACGAAGCTGTTGTTGTTGCATGTCAGCGGTCGCCTGCTGTTGGCCATATTGCGTGTCAAACCACTGTTGATATTGGGTGACTACGCGTCGATGCAGCCAATAGCTCAGCCCTGAGGCACTGATAACGCCGAAACAAAACGTCAGGATAGACAAGGTGGATAATGACAGACCATCAAGCATAATGGGTTCTCTATTGTACGGTCACTGATGTCAGCAAGGCTAATGGGATACTGGATAGATGTCCAGTCTATCTCGGTGCGTACGAATACCGTAGACTGCCTGGAATCGAAGGCATCTTTGCAGGGAGGCAGTATGCACAATGAACGTAAAGCACTGATATTTGGATTATCTGCCGTGCTGTTGTGGTCAACAGTCGCGACCGCGTTCAAAATCACCTTAAGCTACATGACCCCGATTCAAATGCTGGCCGCCGCCAGCGTGGTATCGGTCGTCGTACTCGCCGCTATTGCCGCCGCGCAAGGCAAACTATCGGCACTGTGGCCGACGTTTCGTCGCCGGCCTGGCTATTATTGCCTGCTCGGAATGATTAATCCCTTAATTTATTATTTGGTTCTTTTCAAAGCCTATGATCTTCTTCCCGCCTCCTTGGCGCAACCCTTGAACTACAGCTGGGCCATTACTTTGACCTTAATGGCAGCGGTGTTTCTCGGCCATACTATTCGTCGTCAAGATTGGATTGCGGCGGCGTTGGGCTATTTTGGTGTGGTGGTCATAGCAACCAAAGGCCAATTGCTCTCGCTACAATTTGACAGCCCGCTAGGCATTGGGCTTGCGTTGCTCTCCACGCTATTGTGGGCAGGTTTTTGGGTACTGAATACTAAAAATCCTGCCGACCCGGTGCTCGGCATTCTGTTAAGTTTTATGCTGTCGCTGCCGGTGTCATTACTGTTAGCCGGCATGACAGCGTCGTGGGCAGGGATCCCCTGGCAAGGCTGGCTCGCGGTGAGCTATGTGGGGCTTTTTGAAATGGGGATAACCTTTATGCTGTGGTTGAGCGCAATGAAATATACTCAGAATGCCTCACGGATCAGCAATCTGATTTTTATCTCGCCTTTTATCTCCTTGGTGTTATTGGCCACCATTATTGGCGAGACGATTCATATCAGCACCCTGATCGGTCTTAGCTTTATTGTCGTGGGCCTACTGATTCAGCAACGCAAACCCAAAAATAGCAAACAACCAGCGGCGAGTACCTAACGATCCTAGCGCCACACGCCGCTCAGTCTTGTTTATTCCTTTGAGGATGGGCGGCGATCAGCCCATCTTGCGTTGGATTACATATTCATAAAGCTCGTCGGCAGATAAACCGTCTTGCGCCAAGCCTTGGGTGATTTCTTCAATACGCTCAGATCGGCGCTCATCTATCACCTGATTAAATTGATAAACCAGTTCGCGTAAATATTTCAGTGGCACCTGGTGGGCGGCGCTACGTACACGCTCTTCACTTTGACTGCCTAATTCTGCCAGCAATTTGCCAAACATGATTTTCTCGGGCGATTCCTCAAGTTGCTCAAGGACGCGCGCCATTTCGATTGTCGATAATGACATAGTGTGTAACTGACCTTTGGATATAAAACGATAAGGAATGAGCATTAATTTGGTTTGCTCAGTAAATATACTCTCAATTTGGGGTTTTTAGCAAAATAAAAAAACGCTGGCCGAAGCCAGCGAAAAGGGATAATGGGTTGTCGAGACCCCAGCGTTTTGCACGTCTTATTATATTTGCCAACTGAATTGTCGTTTTTACTGATTATTTAATCTCTTACTGCTTTCCCATGCCATTGCTTACCTTTCGGTGACCACAAAATAATTAAGCCAGGTAGCAGCAACCACATATGCACGGTCATTAAATCACTGGCGGATAAACCTAAACGCTGAGTCAGGCTAACCAGCAGCCCTGCGCCACTCATTTGGAACAATCCCAACAAGGCTGCCGCTGTGCCAGCACGGTCAGAAAATGGGGCTAAAGCGGCGCCGGCTGACGCGCCTAACACCCAAGCAAAGCCAAATGATGAGGTAAAAATCGGCAACATAAAGGCCCAAGGCGTCGCAATAGAGCTTAATGCCAGCATCAGCCCACCCGAGCCTACCAGCATCATCAAGCCAATATTGAGCGCACGGCGGCTACCAAATTTTTCCATATAGCGCGGCGCTAACATCGCCGCGGCAATGTTTAGTGCCGCGTTAGCACCAAACCAAAAAGTGAAGCTGTTCATGGAAATACCGTATCTATCCATYAGCAATACAGGCGCGGAGGTGACATACGCTAAGATCACCGCCATGGCCAGCATGCAAAGAATAATGTGATAGGTAAATGTCGGCACGCGTAGCACCTGCCAATACCGACGTAAGCTGAATAAGCGCCCAGCGTTATCTGTATGTGTCGGGCGCGTCTCAGGCAAAAATACGCTGACCAAGACCAAGCCCAATGCCGCATAACCGAGCATAAAGGTGAAGTTAGCGCGCCAATCAAACATTTGCGTGAGCCAGCTACCCAGTAGCGGGGCCAAGGCGGGCACAAAGCAAATCGCACCATTGAGATAGCTAATCATATGGCCGCTGCGCTCTGCACCAAAGCGGTCACGCACTGCCGCAAACGCACACACGGACGTCGCACATGCACCAAAACCTTGTAGCAAACGCGCCACCAGCATCATATCCATCGAGGTGGCGAGCCACGCCATCAGCGAGCTAAGACCGTATAGTGAAATACCAATGATCGCGACAGGCTTACGGCCAAAGCGGTCAGCCAATGGCCCCGCAAACAGCTGGCCCAAACCCAAACTAAACATAAACCAAGTGACGGTATCTTGCGCCAAGGTTGGGCTCACATTAAAGTCACCTGCCATATACGGTAATGCAGGCAGGTAAATATCAATCGCCATCGGGCTAAACAGCACCAGTAACACCATTAAGGCGACCAGTAAGCGATTTGATGTCGGTGAGTCAGTGTGTGACATGGGTTACTCCTCTATACAAGCACGTAGTATAGTGGCTTCAGGGTATGAACCATAATGGTTTATAGTAAAAGCAGTTATTCCCAAGGAGAATACCAAAGATGGATTTGGACCAACTGCAACGTACCGACCTCAATTTATTGGTGTGTTTGCATGTACTTTTAGAAGAGTGCAATGTCACGGGCACAGCCAAACGCCTGCATTTAAGTCAATCGGCGGTGAGTAAAAATCTGGCCCGGCTAAGATCGCAATTTAACGATCCGCTTTTTACTCGAGCCGCCCACGGCTTAAAACCCACGGTTCGTGCACAAACCTTACAACCTAAATTACGCGCTTTGCTCAATGATATCGCGGCGATGACCGAACCTGACCATTTTCAGCCACACTTAAGTGATCGCTGTTTTCGCTTTGCGCTCGTAGAAAGTGCCTACCCATTACTGCTGCCCCAATTTATTGGCGATATGTTAGAGGCCGCCCCATCGATCACCCTCAATACCGCCGCTTGGGATCAAACTACCTTTGATGGCCTCGCCCGCGGCAATATCGATTTTGGTATTACCGGTAAAGATTTAAATCCCGCCGATGCCATGTTGACCATGATGCCGCCCAAGGGTGTGCGCTACCAAGAGCTTTGCCAAGATCACCAGTGTGTGTTGATGCGCGCTGATCACCCAGCGCTCAAGGGCCCATGGGATGAAGCGCGTTACCTTGGACTGCGACATGTACAGGTGAAGTGTGACGGGAATGACCGCTGGCTGTTGGACTATAAACTGGCAGAGCGTAATATTGAGCGTGACATTGCCATGTACGTGCCAGATTTCAACAGTGCGGCGAGCCTGTGTACCTATACCGACCTGGTGTTTACCTCACCAAGCCAGTTTGCGCATTATATTGCCGCGTCGCTCAATTTGGTGGTGCGGCCGTTACCGACGCCAATCCCGCCAATGGCGTACACCTTGTTTTGGCATCAAAATCAAGAAAATGACCCGGGGCACCAATGGCTGAAAGCCTTGATTATTTCGCGCTGTCAGCAGTTTAGCCCGGCAAAATTGCAACCTATCGCCCATCGCGCTAGGGTCTAATCCACGGGTTTTTACGCGAGGCCGAACATGGCAAGTTCACCCAATTTAAAGAAGGAAGAATAATGGACGCGACCCTTACCAAGCGTATTGAGCAGCTAAGACACTGGCTGGCTCAACACGACTATGACGCCTTACTCATCCCCCACGAAGACGAATACCTCGGCGAATACGTGCCTGAGCACAATGAGCGCCTGCATTGGGCAACCGGCTTTACCGGCTCCGCAGGGGCCGCGGTGATCACCCGCGACAAGGCGGCGATTTTTGTTGATGGCCGCTATGTGGTTCAAGTCCGTAAGCAAGTCCCCGCCGGCCTGTTTGACTACTGCCATCTGATTGATGAGCCACCGGTGCAATGGGCCCAGCAACAATTACCCAAGGGTGCCAAGCTGGCTATCGACGCTCGCATGCATAGCGCTGCTTGGTACAAACGCACCCAACGTGCGCTGGATGGGGCTTTGACACTGGTGAGCGTTGAGCAAAACCCGATTGAAAGCTTGTGGGACGATCGCCCCGCCCCGCTTAATAGCCCTGCCATTTTACTGGGTGAAGAGAAAACCGGCCGCGCCAGCTTAGATAAGCGTCAAACTATTGGCCAGCAGCTGGCCGATCAGAGTCTTGATGCCGCGGTACTCACTCAACCAGRTGCCGTCTGTTGGCTGCTCAATATCCGTGGTCGCGATATCCCACGTTTGCCCGTGGTACTGACCCAAGCGATTATCAAGCAATCCGGTGACGTGACCGTATTTATCGACCCCGCGCGTCTGCCCGAAGGCTTTGATGCACACGTGGGCGAAGGCGTGAGCGTCGCGCACCCAGACAGCCTAGTTGATGCCCTGCAAGCACTGAGTGGTCAACGTGTATTGGTCGACCCAAACGGTGCCAATGCGTGGACACTGGACACGCTCCAACAAGCGCAAGTCACCGTAGTGGAAGCGCAAGACCCATGTGCGCTCGAAAAAGCGGCCAAGAACCCGCAAGAAATCGCCGGTATGCGTGCCTGTCACGTGCGCGATGGTGTTGCCGTGACTCGCTTTTTGGCCTGGTTTGACCGTCAAGTCGACGCCGGTGAACGCCCTGATGAAGCCGTGCTCGCAGACACCCTGTATCAATTCCGCCAACAAGACGATCAACTGGTCGACTTAAGCTTTGATACCATTTCCGCCGCCGGTGGCAATGCGGCCATGTGTCACTATAACCACAACAATCAGCCCAAACCGAGCGTGATTGAGAGCAACAACGTCTACTTGGTCGACTCAGGCGGCCAATACTATGACGGCACCACCGACATTACCCGTACCGTGCCGGTGGGCGAATGCAGCGCTGAGATCAAAAAGGCCTTCACGCTGGTGCTTAAAGGGCATATTGCGCTGGCCACCGCGCTGTTCCCGAAAGGCACCTCAGGCAGCCAGCTTGATGCCTTAGCACGCCAGTATTTGTGGCAACACGGCTATGATTTTGACCATGGCACCGGTCACGGTGTCGGGCATTTCTTGGACGTACACGAGGGTCCGCAGCGCATTTCCAAAGCGCCCAATAGCGTCGCGCTATTGCCGGGCATGGTGGTGTCAAACGAGCCGGGCTACTACCGCGCCGAGGCGTTTGGGATCCGGATTGAAAACCTCGAGTTGATTGAAGAAAAGCCCACCGAGGGCGACATGACGATGCTCGGGTTTGCCTCACTCACGCGTGCACCGATCGATCGTCGTTTGGTCGATGTGAGCTTACTCAGCGAGGCGGAAATCCAGTGGTGGAATCGCTATCATCAAACCGTGTGGGATGAAGTTAGCCCATCTTTAGATGAGCAAGACCAAGCTTGGTTAAAACAAGCGACCGCGCCACTAAGCCGTTAAGTCGCGTCTTTACCGAGTGTGAAAAGATGAAAAGCGTCCGATTGGACGCTTTTTTTATTCCCCTTTCAGAGCTTTCTCGACCGCTTTAGGCGAAAAGCCGCGCAAAGTCGTATCGCCAATGCAAATCACTGGGACACCCCGCGAGCCTGTTGCCGCCAGCAGCTTCTTGCCTTTGGGCGTGGCCGTATCGACGACACGATAACGCAGCCCCTTTTTATCCAAGTAAGCTTTGGCCGCCTCACAGTGAGGACAGCGCGGGCCCACATATAAAGTAATACGTTTCATGCCCGCATTGTCGCTAACCCGCTGCCGTTTGTGAAGCCATTTGCACCTGACGCGCGATATCGTAGATGTTATCCCAATCTTTCCATACCACCTCAAACCCAAGGGCACGGACGCTGGCGGCCACCTCTGCCGCGCTGCGCTCATCACTGATAGCAAACTGCTCCAATTGTGGCTCAGGGTTCGCGTAACCGCCTGGTTGGGTTTTTGACGCCGCGGATAAGCTCGTGACGCCAAGCGGTAACACATTGTCGCGAAAGYGGGGTGACTCCCGTGTCGATAGCGACAGCTCCACTTGCGGATTCCACAACCGATAGGCACAAATCAGCTGAACCAGCTGCTTATCCGTCATCACCGATTTCGGCTGTAACGCCCCCGCGCAAGGGCGTAAGCGCGGAAAAGATAGCGAATAGCGGCTTTGCCAGTATTGCTTTTCCAAATAATCGAGATGCTGGGCGGTAAAAAAGCTGTCGGTACGCCAGTCCTCAAGGCCAATCAAGGCGCCGAGACCAATCTTATCGACCCCTGCTTGTGCCAACCTATCTGGGGTTTGCAGCCGGTAGTGAAAGTCGGTTTTATTGCCGCGCTTGTGGTGTTCCCCATAGGTTGGAGCGTGGTAGGTTTCTTGGTAAACCATCACCGCATCCACACCCTGTGCCACCAAGGCGCGATACGCCTCGGTATCCAGCGGCTGCACCTCCATCGCCACATGATGAAAGTATTGCTTCACCACCGGTAAGGCGCGGAGAAAATACTCGAGCCCTACCTTGGTTTCATGCTCACCGGTCACCAAGAGCACACTGTCAAAGCCCATTTTTTTGATCGCTTCACACTCGGCGGCGATCTCAGCTTCATCCAGCGTGCGCCGTTTGATTCGGTTTTCCATCGAAAAACCACAATAGGTACACACGTTGGCGCACAAATTGGAGAGATACAGCGGAATGTAAAACCCCATGGTGTAGCCAAACCGCTGCCGCGTTAGCGCCGCAGATTGCTGAGCCATGGCCTCAAGGTACCCTTCAGCGGCAGGACTGATCAGGGCAGCGAAGTCGTCCAAATTACGCGAAGACTTGGCCAGCGCCCGCTCGACATCTTGGCGCGTTTTGCTGTAAATCGAAAGGCGATGATGATCCCAATCGAGTGCTGCCCACCGCTCAGAAAAACTCATCACGCCTCCTTAGCGTCAAGAAACGCGGTTAAAGGGCTAGACGCGTGGGCGTGATTGTGTGTGCCCGCCAGTCCAGCGCGATACGCACAGCGTCCTGATTCAACCGCTTGTTTAAACGCTGCGCCCATGGCAATCGGATCGCCAGCCGTGGCAATGGCGGTATTGACCAATACTGCATCGGCACCGCGCTCCATCGCTAACGCCGCCTCTGACGGTGCGCCAATGCCGGCATCAATGATCACCGGCACGCGAGCTTGCTCGATAATGATATCGAGAAACGCCATTGAGGCCAGCCCTTGGTTGGATCCAATCGGTGAGCCAAGGGGCATCACCGCCGCGCATCCCACCTCTTCCAAACGCTTACACAGCACAGGATCGGCATGACAATATGGCAGCACCACAAACCCCTCATCCACAAGCGTTTTCGCCGCTTGAAGGGTTTCAATCGGATCAGGCATCAAATATTTGGGGTCGGGGTGAATTTCCAGCTTCACCCAATGCGTTCCCAATGCTTCTCGGGCAAGACGCGCGGCAAAGACCGCTTCTTGCGCATTTTTCGCCCCTGAGGTATTGGGCAGCAGGCGTACACCGAGCTCGCGCAGCGGGGTTAAAATATCGTCTTGTGTGGCATGCACATCGACTCGCTTTAGGGCCATGGTGACCAGTTCAGTCCCACTGGCCGCCAGTGATTCGGCCATAGTCTTGCGACTGGCAAACTTGCCGGTGCCGGTTAACAGGCGAGATGAAAACGTCGTATCCGCAATGGTTAACATAATTATCCTCCGGCAATCGCTTGAAAGACCGCCAAGCTATCGCCAGCGGTGAGTGACGTGGATGACCAAGCATCACGCGCAATTATGGTTTGATTTAGCGCGACGGCGACCGATTCGGCCGGCACCTTCATCTCCTCAATCAATTGCGTGACGGTCGTAGCATTGACCTCTGTGGGTGCGTCATTAATGATTAACTGCATCACTTACCTCCCGCGTTGGCTGACAAACCGCACAGTGCGGATGAACAGGCAGCGAAAAGTGCTGCCATGTCATGGTTTGTCCATCAAACCGTGACAAGCGATTGGTCCCGACCGCCTGCCCTAATAATAATTTTATCCCTTCCAGCGCTTGCGCGGTGGCGATCATGCCGACTACCGGCCCCATTACCCCAGCCTCAGCACAGCGCGTGGGTTCAGAGGGCGTCACGTCTGTAAAGGCGCACGCATAACATGCACTATGTGGTTGATAAACCAATAACTGGCCTTGCCAGCCAATCGCGGCCGCGCTCACCAACGGCGTGCCAGCCTCTACACAGGCTTGATTGACTGCATGGCGAGTGGCGAGATTATCACTGCAATCAAGCACCACATCCGCCATCGCCACTTCGAGCGCCAGACGTTCACCCTCGAGATAGGCATTGATGGTCCGGCAGTGGCCATGTGGGTTCAGCGCGCCCAAGTTAGCAGCTAGCGCTGCGGCTTTACCGGTGCCGATTTGCTCATCCCGATATGCCACCTGACGCGCCAAATTAGATAGCTCAATGTGGTCCGAATCAGCAATCGCTAACTGCCCCACGCCAGCGCCTGCAAGATAGAGGCCCGCGGTGGTTCCAAGCCCACCGGCACCGACCATTAACACGCGTGCCTTGCTAAGTGCCTGCTGCCCGCATTCCCCGACTTCTGGCAGCATGATTTGCCGGCTATAACGCAGGTATTCACTGTCCGATAGCATCACGCCCTCCTTGCTGTCTTAATGGATTAAGACAGCGATTAAATGCGTCAATGCGCGCCGTTAAATCAGGCGCTTGCGTCACGGCGCGGACCACCGCAATGGCATCTACGCCAGTGCGCCAAACGTCAGGGGCTCGGTCGAGATCAATACCGCCAATCGCCACCGTCGGGAAACGGCCATCCACAGCCGCCACCTGCTGCGCTAACGCTGAAATACCTTGCGGTGGTTCGGCGAGCTGTTTGGTGGTGGTGGGAAAAATATGGCCGATGGCGAGATAGCTTGGCGTGAGTTCAACCGCTGCAGCAAGCTGTTCGGGGCTGCGTGTCGATACACCAAGGCGCACGCCTTGCCGCGCAAGTCGGTCAAGATCCGCCTCTTGTAAGTCTTGCTGCCCTAGATGAACGCCATAGGCGCCAGCTTCAAGCGCAAGCTGCCAGTGATCGTTGATAAACACCTGCGCATGGTGCGCGCGGCCCAAAGCCACCGCGCGCTGTACCCAGTCTGCCAATTGTGGATGGGCTGGCTGCTTCACACGCAGTTGCACGGTTTTCACCCCCAAGCAAAGCAAGCGTTCGAGCAAATCCACATCGTCCACCACCGGATATAATGGGCCTATACCTTCAGACATAGGCGCAAACGGGGTCAGGCTCATGATTCCACCTTATCGCTGTCGCTTACCTCTGCGCCTTGTGGTGAAGAATGATGGGATTTTTGCAGGTAGAGCTCACTGCCCTTTTCTCGGAATTCTTGCGATTTTTGCTGCATGCCTGCTAACGGGTCTTCCAGCATAGCGACATCAATCGCTTGACCCGCGGCGGCATAGCCGTTTTCTTTGGCGTAGTCCCGGACTTCCTGGCTGATTTTCATGGAGCAGAACTTCGGTCCACACATGGAGCAAAAATGTGCGACCTTGCCCGACTCTTGAGGCAGTGTTTCATCGTGATAGGCGCGTGCCGTGAACGGGTCAAGGGATAGATTGAACTGGTCTTCCCAGCGGAATTCAAAGCGCGCTTTAGAAATGGCGTTATCACGCACCTGCGCCCCCGGGTGTCCTTTAGCTAAGTCCGCAGCATGCGCGCAAAGCTTGTAGGTGATAAGCCCAGTTTTAACATCCTCTTTGTTGGGCAGACCCAGATGTTCTTTAGGCGTGACATAGCAAAGCATCGCACACCCAAACCAGCCAATCATCGCCGCACCAATGCCGGAGGTAATATGGTCGTAACCGGGAGCAATGTCGGTGGTTAGCGGGCCGAGAGTATAGAAAGGCGCTTCATGGCAATGGGTAAGCTGCTCGTCCATGTTCTCTTTGATCATATGCATGGGCACGTGGCCAGGGCCTTCAATCATCACCTGCACATCATATTCCCATGCCACCTTGGTGAGCTCGCCCAGGGTACGTAGCTCACTGAATTGCGCTTCGTCGTTCGCGTCTGCCACTGAGCCGGGACGCAGCCCATCGCCCAACGACAAAGACACGTCGTAAGCGGCACAGATTTCGCAGATTTCGCGAAAATGGGTATACAGGAAACTTTCTTGATGATGCGCCAAGCACCATTTGGCGATAATCGATCCACCGCGCGAGACAATCCCAGTCACGCGATTGGCAGTCATGGGCACATAGTGCAAACGCACCCCGGCGTGAATGGTAAAGTAGTCGACCCCTTGCTCGGCTTGCTCTATCAAGGTATCGCGCATCACTTCCCAGGTCAGGTCTTCGGCAACGCCATTCACTTTCTCAAGCGCCTGATACATAGGCACAGTGCCAATCGGGACTGGGCTATTACGTAAAATCCACTCGCGAGTTTCGTGGATATTGCGTCCGGTCGATAAATCCATCACCGTATCCGCTCCCCAACGGGTCGCCCACACCAACTTTTCGGTTTCTTCTTCAATGGAGGAGCTCACCGCCGAGTTACCAATATTGGCATTCACTTTCACTAGAAAGTTACGCCCAATGATCATCGGCTCCGCTTCTGGGTGATTAATGTTGGCCGGAATAATCGCACGCCCTTCAGCAACTTCTTGGCGCACAAATTCAGGAGTAATGTTTGAGGGTAAATGCGCGCCAAAGCTTTCCCCTGGGTGCTGGCGGTTTAGTTGCTCTTCACGATACTGCTGGCGACCCATATTTTCCCGGATCGCGATAAATTCCATCTCTGGGGTGATAATGCCTTGGCGTGCGTAGTGAAGCTGGGTCACACATTGATGAGGTTTCGCCCGACGGATACGCGGTAAGGCGCCAAAGCGAAGATCATCCAAGGTTTCATCACTGAGGCGAGTCTGCGCATAGTCTGAGCTCACTGCATCAAGGAACTGAGTATCGGCACGTTCATCAATCCAGGCTTTGCGCACTGGGGCTAAGCCTTGGTAAATATCGATAGCACTCTGTGGGTCGGTATAAGGCCCTGATGTGTCATAAACCCGAATGGATTCATTGGCCTCGTACTGCGGATTGTCTTTACTCCCACCCACAAAGGTCGGAGAAAGGTGGATTTCTCGCATCCCGACGCGAATATCGGGTCGCGATCCCTCGACATAGACTTTTTCCGAGTTGGGGTAGGTTTGCGCAGAGAGGGAATCGATAAAAGATTTGGCCTCAAGACGGGCCTGTTTACGGGTCGACATAGCATTACTCCGGTGTTCATTATGGGAATTAATGCTTGCCGGAAAACGCTGAATTGAGATGTGAGCAAACTGGCAGACGGGTTGCGTCTGTGATCTGATGCATCTCTTGTTCCCTTCGCTGGTCCTAACCAGATCAGGTTCAACGGATCCCACTTAACGTGGTCTCAGCCAATTGGCACTCCGACAAGTTCAACGCCAGTATAAGAAATCACCGCCGCAACAACAAGCGACGTAATGGCATGTTTTTACCTACCCAGTAATGCGTCCTAGCAACCAAGCCCCCATCGCGGCCGCTCCTAAGCATAACGCAAGGTTGAGACCCACGTTTAACAAGGCTTTCACCGTCTCACCATGTTGAAAAAGAAGCAAGGTATCCACTGAAAAGGTCGAGAAGGTAGTGAACGCGCCTAAAAAGCCAATCGCAATCAGTTGACGCCAAGGCACTGGGGCAATCAGCTCTTGGCTCATCGCCGCTAAAAAGACCCCCATCGCTAATGAGCCCAGCACATTAACCATTAGGGTGCCGTACGGGAATCCTCGACCAAACACCGCGACGCTCCACTCTGAAACTAAAAAACGCGAGGACGCCCCTAATGCGCCGCCAAGCCCTACCCACAATATGCTTACCACTGGGTGCTCCTTTCGATTGGTAAAAACTCATCATACCGCGACATGTGAACAAGAAACAGGAGGAAGAAAAAGGGAAGAAAGGCGTGGTTACTACTACAGACAGTAGATACAAAAAAAGCACCGACAATGTCGATGCTTTGATGTTTGGCAGGGGTAGAGGGATTCGACCGGGCTGGCGTCCCAGCCCCCAACACGCGGATTTAGCTGCCACACCAAAATCACCAATAAGCGAGTGTATCGAGTGATACTTGTATAAAAAAAGCACCGACGATGTCGATGCTTTAATATTTGGCAGGGGTAGAGGGATTCGACCGGGCTGGCGACCCAGCCCCCAACACGCCTTTTTTGTCGTTTGCATGTTCACATCTACCCTTCATCGGGTTACGAGAAGCTTGATAATTCACATACAAAAAAAGCACCGACAATGTCGATGCTTTGGTGTTTGGCAGGGGTAGAGGGATTCGAACCCCCAACACGCGGATTTGGAATCCGCTGCTCTGCCAATTGGAGCTATACCCCTGTAGATAGGTGCCTATTGTAGCGATCCCGCGACAAATTACCACCACCAATTACTCTTCAGACGTTTAATCGCTTATTTATAAAGCAAATCGTCCCAACGACCCAATAACAAAAAACCCTACTAAATTTAGCAGGGTTTCTAAGTAGTGGCGGAGTGGACGGGACTCGAACCCGCGACCCCCGGCGTGACAGGCCGGTATTCTAACCAACTGAACTACCACTCCGCACCAATTCTGTATGACTAAAGGCTTATATTTCTTTGCTTTAATCAATTGTAATCAAAGCCTGGCGATGTCCTACTCTCACATGGGGAAACCCCACACTACCATCGGCGCTGCTTCGTTTCACTACTGAGTTCGGCATGGAGTCAGGTGGGTCCAAAGCGCTATGGTCGMCAAGCAAAATTTTGTAATCTAGAAAGCTGTTTCGTTCTCGCCACAATCAACTGGCTTATTTCGAGTCCAACCCAAAACCTCTTGGGTGTTGTATGGTTAAGCCGCACGGGCCATTAGTACAGGTTAGCTCAACGCCTCACAGCGCTTACACACCCTGCCTATCAACGTCGTCGTCTACGACAACCCTTTAGAGAGCTCGAAGCTCTAGGGATGACTCATCTCGGGGCCAGCTTCGCGCTTAGATGCTTTCAGCGCTTATCTGTGCCGAACTTAGCTAC
>NZ_MUES01000060.1:0-1006 GCF_001995745.1 Salinivibrio sp. ML323
GTTCCCGGGCCTGTTCCCGGGCCTTGTACACACCGCCCGTCACACCATGGGAGTGGGCTGCACCAGAAGTAGATAGCTTAACCTTCGGGAGGGCGTTTACCACGGTGTGGTTCATGACTGGGGTGAAGTCGTAACAAGGTAGCCCTAGGGGAACCTGGGGCTGGATCACCTCCTTACTGACGCTATTGTTGCGAGTGTTCACACAGATTGCACGGTCATATTGAAAAGCGCTAACTAATGGTAAGCCAGTGGTTAACGCTTTTAGGCGTTACTCTGAAAAGAGATGCTCTTTAACAATCTGGAAAGCTGACAAGTCATTCTTTAAGAATGACAGTAAAGTTCTCAATCAGTGACATGTAATGTCACTCACACAATCAAGTGTGCTTGGGCTTTGTCTTAGTGATAAGCAAAGTCTCTATTTTGAGTCCGGCAAAAACAAAACCTTAGTTGTTTTACATGCAAGACCTTTTGGGGTTGTATGGTTAAGTGACTAAGCGTAGACGGTGGATGCCTTGGCAGTCAGAGGCGATGAAGGACGTACTAACCTGCGAAAAGCGATGGTGAGCTGGTAAGAAGCATTTGAGCCATCGATGTCCGAATGGGGAAACCCACCTGCATAAGCAGGTATCTTAGCGTGAATACATAGCGCTAAGAGGCGAACTCGGGGAACTGAAACATCTAAGTACCCGAAGGAAAAGAAATCAATTGAGATTCCGGCAGTAGCGGCGAGCGAMCCCGGAKYAGCCCTTAAGCGGCTTAGGCGTTAGGTGAACAGGTTGGAAAACCTGGCAATAAAGGGTGATAGCCCCGTAACCGACGGCGCCTTAGRCGTGAAAACGAGTARGACGGGACACGTGATATCTTGTCTGAACATGGGGGGACCATCCTCCAAGGCTAAATACTCCTGACTGACCGATAGTGAACCAGTACCGTGAGGGAAAGGCGAAAAGAACCCCTGTGAGGGGAGTGAAATAGAACCTGAAACCGTCTACGTACAAGCAGTGGG
>NZ_MUES01000061.1:0-1002 GCF_001995745.1 Salinivibrio sp. ML323
TTCCTTCGGGTACTTAGATGTTTCAGTTCCCCGAGTTCGCCTCTTAGCGCTATGTATTCACGCTAAGATACCTGCTTATGCAGGTGGGTTTCCCCATTCGGACATCGATGGCTCAAATGCTTCTTACCAGCTCACCATCGCTTTTCGCAGGTTAGTACGTCCTTCATCGCCTCTGACTGCCAAGGCATCCACCGCCTACGCTTAATCACTTAACCATACAACCCCAAGAGGTTTTTCTTGCGCGAGACTGTCTTAAAAAGAAATCTGCGTCGCAAAACCACTGAGTGTTGAATCATCAACCAATTAAGGTTTTGTTTTTGCCGGACTCAAATAGAAGCTTTGTCGTTAWTGATTCAATAAGACAAAGCCCAAGCACACTTGATTGTGTGAGTGACATTTCTGTCACTGATTGAGAACTTTACTGTCATTCTTTAAGAATGACTTGTCAGCTTTCCAGATTGTTAAAGAACATGTCGTTTATTGCTAAATAAACCACGTTCTAAAGATTCTTAAGCAAAAACCTTTAAAGCGTGGTGGGCGATACCGGGCTCGAACCAGTGACCCCCTCCTTGTAAGGGAGGTGCTCTCCCAACTGAGCTAATCGCCCACAATAKWGTGGTGGGTTGTACAGGATTCGAACCTGTGACCAATTGATTAAAAGTCAACTGCTCTACCAACTGAGCTAACAACCCAATGGCGTCCCATAGGGGAGTCGAACCCCTGTTACCGCCGTGAAAGGGCGGTGTCCTAGGCCTCTAGACGAATGGGACACGCTGATATGTTTGGGAACATATCCTCTTATAACTTTAACCTATACAATCTGTGTGAACACTCGCAACAATAGCGTCAGTAAGGAGGTGATCCAGCCCCAGGTTCCCCTAGGGCTACCTTGTTACGACTTCACCCCAGTCATGAACCACACCGTGGTAAACGCCCTCCCGAAGGTTAAGCTATCTACTTCTGGTGCAGCCCACTCCCATGGTGTGACGGGCGGTGTGTACA
>NZ_MUES01000062.1:0-1756 GCF_001995745.1 Salinivibrio sp. ML323
CTCCGAGTTTGATTGGCCTTTCACCCCTAGCCACAGGTCATCTCCTAACTTTTCAACGTTAGTGAGTTCGGTCCTCCAGTTGATGTTACTCAACCTTCAACCTGCCCATGGCTAGATCACTCGGTTTCGGGTCTAATGCAAGCAACTGTCGCCCAGTTAAGACTCGGTTTCCCTACGGCTCCCCTATGCGGTTAACCTRGCTACTTACATTAAGTCGCTGACCCATTATACAAAAGGTACGCGGTCACCCCAYAAARGAGGCTCCCACTGCTTGTACGTAGACGGTTTCAGGTTCTATTTCACTCCCCTCACAGGGGTTCTTTTCGCCTTTCCCTCACGGTACTGGTTCACTATCGGTCAGTCAGGAGTATTTAGCCTTGGAGGATGGTCCCCCCATMTTCAGACAAGATATCACGTGTCYCGTCYTACTCGTTTTCACGCCTAAGGCGCCGTCGGTTACGGGGCTATCACCCTTTATTGCCAGGTTTTCCAACCTGTTCACCTAACGCCTAARCCGCTTAAGGGCTGCTCCGGGGTCGCTCGCCGCTACTGCCGGAATCTCAATTGATTTCTTTTCCTTCGGGTACTTAGATGTTTCAGTTCCCCGAGTTCGCCTCTTAGCGCTATGGATTCACGCTAAGATACCTGCTTATGCAGGTGGGTTTCCCCATTCGGACATCGATGGCTCAAATGCTTCTTACCAGCTCACCATCGCTTTTCGCAGGTTAGTACGTCCTTCATCGCCTCTGACTGCCAAGGCATCCACCGTCTACGCTTAATCACTTAACCATACAACCCCAAGAGGTTTTTNGCCTCTTAGCGCTATGGATTCACGCTAAGATACCTGCTTATGCAGGTGGGTTTCCCCATTCGGACATCGATGGCTCAAATGCTTCTTACCAGCTCACCATCGCTTTTCGCAGGTTAGTACGTCCTTCATCGCCTCTGACTGCCAAGGCATCCACCGTCTACGCTTAATCACTTAACCATACAACCCCAAGAGGTTTTTYTTGCGCGAGAGTGTCTTAAAAAGAAATCTGCGTCGCAAAACCACTGAGTGTTGAATCATCAACCAATTAAGGTTTTGTTTTTGCCGGACTCAAAATAGAGACTTTGCTTATCAAATAAGACAAAGCCCAAGCACACTTGATTGTGTGAGTGACATGATATGTCACTGATTGAGAACTTTACTGTCATTCTTWAAGAATGACTTGTCAGCTTTCCAGATTGTTAAAGAGCATGTGAATCTATCAATACGATAAACCACTTTTTAAAGACACTTATCATCATAAATGCGCTTAAAAAGTGGTGGAGCTAAGCAGGATCGAACTGCTGACCTCCTGCGTGCAAGGCAGGCGCTCTCCCAGCTGAGCTATAGCCCCATCATAAATTCCTTAGACAGACTTCTGAAGAAGTCCACTTCGCTTAGCCGAGTCAGATTTGAAGCGAGACGCGCAGTGTGCGCTAGCACATGAGCATCGCAGGTATCAAAGATGACGCAGGGTAAGTAGAAGTGGTGGGTCTGAGTGGACTTGAACCACCGACCTCACCCTTATCAGGGGTGCGCTCTAACCAGCTGAGCTACAGACCCATCTAAGGTACGAGCCTTTSACTAAGGCATTCGTATCTCTTTGAMTTTCAACCTATACAATCTGTGTGAGCACTCGCAACAATAGCGTCAGTAAGGAGGTGATCCAGCCCCAGGTTCCCCTAGGGCTACCTTGTTACGACTTCACCCCAGTCATGAACCACACCG
>NZ_MUES01000063.1:0-1373 GCF_001995745.1 Salinivibrio sp. ML323
CACTGCTTGTACGTAGACGGTTTCAGGTTCTATTTCACTCCCCTCACAGGGGTTCTTTTCGCCTTTCCCTCACGGTACTGGTTCACTATCGGTCAGTCAGGAGTATTTAGCCTTGGAGGATGGTCCCCCCATATTCAGACAAGATATCACGTGTCCCGTCCTACTCGTTTTCACAAATATGGCGCCGTCGGTTACGGGGCTATCACCCTTTATTGCCAGGTTTTCCAACCTGTTCACCTAACGCCAAGTCTGCTTAAGGGCTAATCCGGGGTCGCTCGCCGCTACTGCCGGAATCTCAATTGATTTCTTTTCCTTCGGGTACTTAGATGTTTCAGTTCCCCGAGTTCGCCTCTTAACGCTATGTATTCACGCTAAGATACCTGCTTATGCAGGTGGGTTTCCCCATTCGGACATCGATGGCTCAAATGCTTCTTACCAGCTCACCATCGCTTTTCGCAGGTTAGTACGTCCTTCATCGCCTCTGACTGCCAAGGCATCCACCGTCTACGCTTAATNGGTACTTAGATGTTTCAGTTCCCCGAGTTCGCCTCTTAACGCTATGTATTCACGCTAAGATACCTGCTTATGCAGGTGGGTTTCCCCATTCGGACATCGATGGCTCAAATGCTTCTTACCAGCTCACCATCGCTTTTCGCAGGTTAGTACGTCCTTCATCGCCTCTGACTGCCAAGGCATCCACCGTCTACGCTTAATTACTTAACCATACAACCCCAAAAGGTCTTGTATGAAAACAACTAAGGTTTTGTTTTTGCCGGACTCAAAATAGAGACTTTGCTTATCAAATAAGACAAAGCCCAAGCACACTTGATTGTGTGAGTGACATTTCTGTCACTGATTGAGAACTTTACTGTCATTCTTAAAGAATGACTTGTCAGCTTTCCAGATTGTTAAAGAGCATGTGTATTTATCAATACGATAAACCACTTTATTTTTTGCTTTCAGACAGCACTTATCGCAACAGGCGTCAACTGCTGTAAAAACAAAGAGTAAAATGGTGGAGCTAAGCAGGATCGAACTGCTGACCTCCTGCGTGCAAGGCAGGCGCTCTCCCAGCTGAGCTATAGCCCCATTTTGTAGTGCTTCTCTCTTGCAGAGAGAATGGTGGGCGATACCGGGCTCGAACCAGTGACCCCCTCCTTGTAAGGGAGGTGCTCTCCCAACTGAGCTAATCGCCCATCTTCCAGATTTGGTGGAGCTAGGCGGGATCGAACCGCCGACCTCTTGCATGCCATGCAAGCGCTCTCCCAGCTGAGCTATAGCCCCGCGTCTGAGAAAATGGTGGGTTGTACAGGATTCGAACCTGTGACCAATTGATTAAAAGTCAACTGCTCTACCAACTGAGCTAACAACCC